>JAUQYT010000035.1 GCA_030587605.1 Candidatus Njordarchaeum guaymasense | reverse complement strand
CGCACTAGGAATATGCAATCCCCAGTTATCCCTTCCACGACTGCTTTCTTGACGAGATTGGTTCTTATGAGTGGAATCAACAGGAGGTCTATATCAGTCACCTGAGCTTGGATTTCTTGTTCCAGCCATTCCTGCAATTCGATCTTTGACATGCTGCCTTCCGTCAGCCTTTTGAAAATAAGTCTTCTTACTGGGTCAAGTAGTATGAGGGCGAGTCTCTGTTCACCAGCCAGTTTCACATGGGTCGAGAGTTTGTCATAGCCTTTGACTAAAAGTTGTTGGAAGTTGTTCTTCTCAATACTTTTCAGAAGTTCCCTTGCGTTTTCGGTTAATGGCTCTTCGAACATGCCCGCGTCTTCACCAGAGTCCAAGACAAGCGCGATATAGTGCTGAGGCTCTCCTCTTGCTGCTAGCCCAGTGTAATAGCTTGCAATATTCATGGTTTCAAGCTTCATTGACATGAAACCTGCTTTGCCCTCCCCCATGGCGTGCGATGTGAAGATTCTCATCATTTCGTCAGCGGTTAGTTGGAGGTCTTGAGGGTGTTTCGCCCGAAGCACTGTACCTTGGGTGTCGTCCCATCTAACTGCGACAATTCCTCTTGGCATTTGGCTTGATCAGACCCCCACCTAATTTGCATGAAGTGGTTCGCGCTACTCTACAGAGCATTGTCCATCTCAATGGGGTTCCCGAGAGACCTTCTGGACTCATACTTCTGTTGGGTCTCCTTTGTTAAATTAATGAATGGAAGCAACGTGCATATCAATATTCCGTTTATATTGGGACAGTCGCAACAGGAACATAGTAGAACAACTGTCATGAAACACATCGTTTTTTCTTGATAAGAGAAATAGATGGAGGTGGTCTTCTTTGCAACTTGTTTTGCTGGTCTATCTATTTGTCTAAGACGAGAGTTGTCTTTCGACCTCTTCAAGTTGTTTCTTGATGCTACCAGTGCTTTTCAGTTCACCTGAGTCGACTCGGACGCGAAGCGACAGCCATTTGAAGGAATCAGCCAACAATTGAGGGTAGTTCTCTTTGGTGCGTTGTGCAATGAGTTTTACTGAGATCTTTCCGAGTGCTTCCTTAAACTTTTCGCCGTTTTCATCTTGCCTCAACACGACGGCGACCATGTATTGCGGTCTTCCTCTGACAGCCATTCCCGTGTAGAAACTTGCTATGTTAGAGTTACCTATTCTTAGTGTCTGGAAACCTGTTGTACCAGCCATTGCAGCGCTGCTGAACGCAGTTACCAAGTTTCCTTCGTTGTAGAAGCGCTCATCCGGAAAATGTTCACCTACAACTGGTCCTGTAGCATCATCCCAGTGCAGTATTACAATACCTTTAGGCATAGTGCAGTTACTCCCATTAATGAATCAAAGTTAAGTCGGGGTTACCCAAAAGCACATTATTATTGCCTAAAATTTAAAGTCTTTCACAAAAAGCTCTGTCGAGGTGAATTGTCTTGCGAGAATCTCAGTATAACCAGCAGGCCGGCTTTGCGGAAGTCGAGCGAGACTACAGAAGTATATAGGATGAAGAGTTGGCTTTGATGAAATCAAGTGCGCGAGTATATTCACCTGTTATCTGAGTATATCCGTCCTTCGGAGTTTCCTCAAGTTCAGCCGACTCGGCATTCTGCTCTGTAATCATCCATTCTGAGAGTCCTTCCCTTGTGGGGTTAATCATTTCCCGCCTATCAACCCAGAACACCTTGAGCGCATTCACGTCGTCGTACCTTTTTCTTTGCAAGTTCGACACGTATGGAGCATAGATCTTCCTATGTACCCCGCCTAATGCGAACCTAGCTTTTGCCACCCCGCTTGTGTATCTAATCTCGAGTTTTGTCTTTGACGTTGAGGAATATTGTACTAGTGGGATTGAGGTTAGGGACTTCACCTCGGTAAGTTTCTCTGAAACAAGTGGTTTTCCTCGACTAACAACGGTTCTACATAAGTAGTCTTCAATCTCTTCCTCGGAGGATTTTGCCACTGGGTCTATGACTTCAGGTGAAATGATGTTGACAAGTGGAAGCGGCTCTGTGGGCCTCAGTTCAGTTGGATCAAATACTATTCCGCTGATTGGCTCCTCAACCTTTATTTCTCCCGTTGCTTTTTGGATAGTTCCTTCAACATAACCTGGACCTATCAACGCTGATCTTACTTTTTCCCCCGAGACAAGGGACCAGAGTTGCCTTGAGGCAATTAGCAGCTTCCCCTCAAGATCGTCTCGCCCAAACCTGGAGACGAAACTTGGCGCAGTGTAGTCTATCAGCCAGTACACAACCTTTTGCCCATGGGACAACTTGATCGCCTTGCTCCATTCAGTATTCAACATTGAATCACAGCTTATGCATATGGTCGTAATCTTGGTCACTCTTTTTTTATGTGGCGTGCCCTTCCTTCAGTTCTTCATGATTTCAAGAAGTTCTCGATGAAGTAGTCTGACAGCAATCTGTATAACGAGTCGAAGTCGACTTTTTCTATCGCTTTTGATTCATCTGCTTGTTCCTTGTGCCCACAGCTCCCCAGTTTGCCAAGTAGTTCTCCTATGTTTGGCTTGTTGGTCTCTTCGAATCGGTCATACATCTGCATTATCATATTGATTGCGACATCAAGAGGGGATTTGTTCTCATCAAGCAAAGCCTTGTGAACCTTCTCAACAGTCTTTAGCAGAAATTCGTGTGCGTCGTCTCTCCGTTTTGCGAGTTTGATGTCTCGTTCTAGGAAATCGTAGGGGTCCTTGAGTAGTGGGGGAAGTTCGCCATATTTGGGGGGTGGAGAACTGACAATGAGATAACTGCCTTTCTCAAGTGGGGCAAGGCGAGCGCTTTCCTTCAAAATTACTTGGACAATGAGCTCAGCCAGACTTTCTTCGGACATTAATTCGAAGGGTGAATCCATTTCTTTCAGAGATTCTTCAACATCGCCTGCCATTCGTTTCACAGGTTCCATTTCCCTGCTGGACCATGATGTGAAGTCGACTGTCTTGAGGGTCGACTGCAACCTTTTTAGCATTGTTCGGACTTCGTCAATCTTCTTTGTCAGTGCAAGTTTCGCTTTTTCCGACTTGTTTGGACTTTTTAGAATGACTTCAGTAACGGCGAGTGCCGCTGTAGAAGCATTTGACCCCCTATGGGAGCACTTCCATTCACGGAGTACGGGCGCAATGAGCCCTCTGGTAAGCTCGTTTCTTTCATGGATTGTCATGAAAACTCTTTCAATAGGGATATCTCTAGAGGTCAAGAGCCCCTCGATTGTGGTTACGGTTGCGATGCAGTCGTTAACCTGACGAATGAACTTCTTAAAAAGGTATTCTATCCACTGTCCTTCCTTGATCGCGAAATCGAGTTCAATGGACTCAATGGTTGGAACAGCGTGATCCGTCGCTTTCAGTCTTACGTACTCTCTTCCAAGGAGTTCACACGCCACGTCGGCTGAAAGTATGCCATCTTCTTGGATCTGGTAGGCCACACGCCCTAGGGCGAAGGGGACATCGTGGGCTTCCGCTATTCTCCTCGCTGGCGCCCTTGGAACATTCAAAACCTTTTGGTTGAGGGCGCCAAAATTAACCTTAAACTCAGTGTTTAGTTCGCGGAGAGTACTGGCAGTCTCGTCTCCTCCGTTATAGGTTTTTCCGCCACCTAATTCCTTTTTGATCCAGTCACTCAAACTATATCCCCTTTTTAGAACTTCCTGTAAGACGCTTACGAATTCATTTAACTGGATACATACCTCCAAGCGAGAGGAATAATCGTAGGAGACAACTAATAGGAATATGCTGAACCCTTTATATAAGCGCTTTTCTCAGTGGCGCCACTAGATGTATGAGGAAATCAGAATAAAGTGAATTCCAAATCCGAAGAGAAAAGACAGTATGACAACGGTCGTTGATGTTTTGGACCAAGAGAATTTTACAGTGTACTCGACCTGAATTATCAGCCATATGACTACCAGAATGCCAAAGACTATGAATAGTGAGCCTAAGATTGAGAACAATGCGGACATTTTTGGGTCACCATACGATTTGCGATACGAATATACTCAGCGAGCGCGCGCTGTTTGACTCATTGTAGTTTTGAAGCTGTGATTCAGTTCAACTATAACTTTTCGTCCGGATATTTAAAGACTTGCAGAGCGCTCATTTCTTGAATCCGTATTCTTCTTCGAAGATCTTTCTTAGCAGGAAGTAGGCTCCTTGCGGCGGGATCATTCCCCGCTCCGTTATTATAGCGTCAATGTATTCTGGCGGGCAGACGTCGAATTGAGGGTTCCTAACGGTAAGATTCTCGTGATGCGTATTCTCGTATATTTGGGACGGGTCTTCTTCCTCTATAGTGATCCTTTGCCCAATTACTGACTCGGGGAAGAATTTGTAGGTTCCAGCTGCAACCAATGTTCTCACACGGGCTTCATGGGCCACTGTTCCGATCACTGATGTGCCTATCTTGTTGACGATGGCGCCATTGGCCGCGATGGCCTCTGCTCCTACCATCACGTTATCCACGTCGTGCATGAACACCCTCACAGCGATATCTATTATGAAAGTCACCGGGAAACCGATTCTCAGTATCTCATGGGTCATTTTCCTTCCTTCAAATGCTGGTCGAGACTCTGTGACAATTATTCGGACTTGTTTTCCTTCCTCTTTGACCTTTCTGAGTATAGAAAGGACGGATGTGCTGTAGCAATGGGTGAGGATAAGATCGCCGTCGCTGATCCTCTTCGAACCTATCTCGCCTATCTTTGCCTTAGCTTCATCGATTTTCTCACGGAAAGTTCTTGCAGCTTCTATGGCCGATTGCCTTACTTCGTCAACTGTAAGTCCCTTCTCAGCTGCCAGTGTGGCTCTATAAATGACGAATCTGGTTGAGTTTTGAAGCGAGGCTGATGTCGGGCGAGATTCCGAGAGTAGTCTGCTGGTTTTCCCAAGCTCCTCTAGGAATTCTTCGGGAGTAGCTCCACTGATTTCTGATGCCGCCTTCTCTAAAGCCAAAGCAGCAGCTTTAGCCGTGTCGTCTGCTGTTGAAATTTCTCTGCTTTTGATTCGTCTAATGACATCACCCGTATCTCTTGAGGTATTATCCTCCACCTAATTCACCTCGGCAATCACTCGCCTCATTCCAGGATTAGTCATGCGAGTGGAAAGTAATTTTAGGAATACCATTACATTTTCTTAATGCCAAGAATCTATTAATAAGTTATCGTAGTATTCTTTGTCTTGGTAGAGTTTGACTCGTTAATAATATGAGACTATGAAAGAGGTGGCAACTTCGTTTTGAGTGAGGAAGTTGAACGGATCGCTAGAGACATCGAATCCATGAGGATCAGAGGCGCTGGGAGAATAGCGATGGCTGCTGCAAGGGCGCTTGCCATCACGGCAGCCAGGTCCAGTGCAACCAGTAGGGACAAGTTCGTCGAGGAGATGCTCCTTGCGGCGAGGAGGTTAATAGCTACAAGACCCACAGCTGTTTCTCTTCCCAACAGTGTAAGGTTTGTCGTGAAGAAGTTGAGGACAGGGGTGAAGGCGGACTATTCGCTGGAGGAGCTGAGAAATCAACTTGTAAAGGCTAGCATGCTCTTCATTGAGAGCGCAGAACAGGCAGTGATGAGAATAGGGGAATATGGAAGCAAGATGGTGGACCAAGGCGACACCCTAATGACTCACTGTAACTCAGCTTCGGCGCTCGAGATTATCAAAGCAGCCCATAAAGAAGGGAAGAACATCAACGTCTACGCCACGGAAACGCGGCCGTTGTTTCAGGGGCATATAACCGCTCAGATTCTGAGTAAGGAAGGGATTGATGTTTCATTGATATGTGATAATGCTGTTAGGCACTTCATCAGCAGAATCGATAAGGTTGTCGTGGGAGCTGACGCGATTGCAGCAAACGGCGCACTCATCAATAAGATAGGTACATCACTTGTTGCACTGGCAGCAAAAGAGGTGTCGATTCCTTTCATTGTCGGAGCTGAGACTATAAAGTTTAGCCCGGAAACGATCATAGGTGAGCTAATAAAAATCGAGGAGAGACCCTGGGCAGAAGTGATAAATGCAGACATACTGAGCAATATTGGAAAGATCAAGATTCATAATCCAGCATTTGACATAACACCCGCAGAGTACATCGATATGATCGTTACTGAAAAAGGCGTAATCCCGCCTCAAGGTGCTATTCAAGTCCTCGCAGAAGAGTATGGTTGGATGACTCCAGAAGAGTTATACATCCTATGAAATCCAAATAGCAGCAAGATGGTGAAATTCGCTATGGTCAAAACCTACAAGGTCGACAAGACATTCGTAGCTGATCCGTCCGAGGTAGATCCAGACAAGTTTGTTGTTTCAACTTACTACGTTGATGCAGATTTCTCAACTCTTAAGGCTGGGGAGCAGATAGCTATCGAAGAGAGCATAGGCACTTGGACTGAGGTTGCTACCATCAAGGAAGATGTGAAGAGACTTGCAGCCAAGGTCTTCACGAATCAAGGAGGAAATGAGGGTGTAATCAAGATAGCTTACCCGCTTGAGCTCCTCGACGTCGAATCAGGTATTCCCAACCTGCTGAGTGTTGTAGCCGGTAACCTGTTCGGGCTCGCACCTCTGAGAAACGTGAAGTTGCTTGATGTCGAGTTTCCGAGAGATTATGCGAAGAACTTCAAAGGACCGAGATTCGGAATCGAGGGTATTAGAGGAATTGTTGGAACCCTCAAAGATAGGAGACCTCATGTTGGAACCATAATAAAACCGAAAGTTGGACTGAACCCCAAGCAGACGGCTGAAGTTGCGTACCATGCAGCTGTCGGTGGAGTAGACTTGATCAAAGATGATGAGACTCTAACGAATCAGTCCTTCTGCCCCTTGGAGCAAAGAGTGGTCCAGGTAATGGAGAAGCTTGACAATGCAATGGAGGAGACTGGGAGAAAGATACTGTACGCAGTTAATGTGTCAGCTTATCATGAAGGGATGATGAAACTGGCTCAGACAGCGATAAGTAATGGCGCAAACTGCCTTATGGTTGATGTTTTGACAGCGGGGTTTTCAGCAGTACAAGCATTATCATCTGAAAACTCATTTAATGTTCCTATACACGTTCACAGAACTATGCATGCAGCGCTGGATAGAAACCCGAAGCATGGAATAGCTATGATGGTCATAGCGAAGCTTGTGCGCCTGGCAGGAGGCGACCAACTGCACACTGGCACAGCAGCGGGTAAAATGGAGAAGGCGGGGAAGGAGGTTAGAGAAATAAATGATTTCCTACGTTCGGACTGGAATGGACTGAAGACTGTCCTCCCAGTAGCCTCTGGAGGAGTACACCCAGGCATAGTTCCTGACAACCTTGAAGCACTTGGGACAGACATACTAATCCAGGCAGGGGGAGGAATACACGGACACCCGCAAGGAACAAAGGCGGGGGCAAAAGCAATGCGACAGGCAATTGAAGCAGTGATGAAGAACACCTCCTTAGAAGAGTATAGTAAGACACATAGGGAGCTTGCATTAGCTTTAGAGAAGTGGGACAGAAAATACGGTAAAGTAGAAGACTGAACTAAATGAAAAACTTCAGCTTAGAAGCACGATTGATCTAGCTATTCTTCCCAAACGAAAAGAAAAGACACTAGACGACGCCCTTGGGGGTCAAGGCATATTTGTCTAAGAAGAAAAGCACTAATGTCAAGGATATTGCCGAGCTCATCGCAATCATAGTCATTGTTGTTGGTGTTGTACTCGGCGTGAACCTGGGGTTACAGATAGTAATGAATACCCCGATTCCAACCGTGGTGGTGACTTCTGGAAGCATGGAGCCTACTCTTTACCGTGGAGACGTCTGTATAGTTCAGAGAGTGCCACCTGACCAGTACCTCATAGGAGATCACCTCAACCGTACGGGTGACATCATTGTATATGATGCCAAGGAGATCTATCCATTGCTCAATGAACCCGTTATACATAGAGTTATTGCTCGGATGTACGACAATGTGACAGGCCACTACTTCTTTTTGACGCAGGGCGACAACGTCTTGTCGAACTCTGTTCCAGATCCCGGTTGGGTTGAAGAAACCAAAGTCTATGGCAAAGTTGTGTATACAATACCTTGGGTTGGCAACATATTCTTGTTCCTTAGAGAAGGAGGGGTCTGGATACTGATCGCAGCCCTAGGGGTCGTCATAGTACTCGTCATCATTTCGGAAACATCTAAAATAGATAAAAAGGTTAAAGAAAAGGTCGATTCCAGTCCTAGCAGTGGAACGTCCTAGCTAACGGTAGAAGCGATTCTGAGAGTGTGAGCTCACCGAAATGAACTCGTCTTGAGGCTTTTGTTGTCCACTTCCTACAACGACTCTGTAATGGTCAAGTTTTCCTGTTTTGGTTACTGTGACCTTCTCCAGAGACCCTGACACTTTTATTCTGTTTCCCTTCGAAGCTATGCCCCTGAACTCGCCTATCATTGAAATTGCTTCGCTCGGTGTCAAGCCCTCTTCGATATGCCATCGTCGGTCAAGAGGTTCATATTGGGAGATCCTGTAAATGGCTGGGCGGAACACGGATTGCCAAGCGTCGGTTACTTCACACGTGAATGATAGGTGACGGCCAGTCGCCTGATAGGTGAAGTCACCAAACTTCTCTCTTATCTCTTCATAGCTTCTGGTGGCATTAATCACTACTCTTCTGCTGTCCCAAATGAATCGGTTTCTCCTCAGGGTATCATAAACTGTTTCTTCAAGAATATTGAATTCGGCGCCCTTGTCTGAGAGGGCATCTAAGTGTTTCAGAACCGTAGTGAAGTTATCTGCGCCATACACTGAGATGTCGATATCGCTCTGAGGATTATGCATTCCAAGGGAAATCGAGCCATGAACTCCAAAACTCTTTAGTGGGACTCCCGTCTGCCTGGAGAGAGATCTAATTAGCTTAACGGAGGCAGACTCTAACTGATCAAGATGTCCCCTTTTCTCCTCATCAAGCAGTCTGACCAGGCTTAGTGAGGGTTGAAAGATGGCTCCAACTGATTTCCTTGGCACCACCAGCAATTTCTTGTTAAGGCTTGGATCATCGACTACGTATTCGGGGTAGTTGCTCGCGAGGACTTTGGTTATGTGCTCATAGTTCGCCGGTGAGTAGAGCTTCACCGGTCTTACCAGTGTTACGACTCCGAGATTCCATTCATAAGGTAGCCATTCCAGGCTGAATTCTTTGGCCAATTCCTTTGGGATGTATTTTAGATAGGAGATTACACGGTCAGGTGGATGCAGATACCCAAACGCGTAGAAAACAAAGCCCTCCCTAGTCAATATGGCGTCCCCATCACGTGGAACCCATGCAATAATTTTCTTGCGATTACGACCGACCGTGAGCACGTTAAGCTCTCCCTCTAGTGAGCGCCTTGACTCTGTTCTTGAACTCTCTCTCAGCGTCCTTGATACTGATAGGCTTCATGGACATTTGACTTAGAAATGTTCTTCTCAATTTGCTAACCTCTTTGGACAATCTGACGTCGAGTTTCCGCGACGAAAACATTTCGTTCAGTATTCTTCGTGTGCTTTCATCCAGAGTCTCCGTGAACGAGGGCCGTTGAGTTCGGCTTCTTCTTCGTTCTGACTTGTAGCTCAATGTCGAAACCTTGTCGCGTGGATGTTTCCCCTTGATCTTTGAGAGCGCTATTTGCAGTACTCGTTTCGCAGCATCTTCGGGGTCGACCTTTTCTGAGTCCACGATTAGGCTTGGGCGGTCCCACTGATACTTGGCACCGGGCTGATCAAATTTATTGGCTATGTCTGTGATGGTTTCCTGAGGTATTGGGTTCCCCCTCGCGGCATTACGACTTTGCGCAACTTCAACTGATACAGTCAAGTATACGATGATGTATTCCGCTCTGTGTTTTCTCGCAGCTTGGACGAGCCTGTGCCGCGTTGACTCATAGTAGTTCAGGTCATCGCTAATAACAATATTGCGGCGTTTCAAGCTTTCCTCGATCAGATTTAATGCTAGGGAATTTACGAATGATTCCCTTTCAGGGTTAAAACGTTCCGCTAGGGCGGGGATCATCTCTCGGATCTTGTCGGGGTCAACTACTATCGTGTTTAATCGGTGGTTAAGTTCCAGCTCCTTGGCTACTGAGGTTGCAACCTGACTCTTCCCTGAACAAGGTATTCCACTTAGAATGATCAGTAACATTGTTCAACCTCTGGCGCGAAAAATGGAATCGTAAACGTCCATACCGTAACATGTAGGCCAATATATTACCTTCTCTCAGATCCCTGAAAATGAATTATGAATGAAAAACAAGCAAGGGAAGAGAGGAAAAGGAACGAATAGATGGGGGCTGTAGCCTGCAACAAGCTCCCCATGTTCAAAAAGCTATTACACTTCCACTTTGAGGTTGAGTTTCTGAACCATTTCCTTGTACCTGTTTCGCACCGTGACCTCAGTTATGTGTGCTGCTGCCGCAACTTCTTGTTGTGTTCTTCTTTCCCCTTCTATCAGACCTGCGATGTAAAGCGCTGCAGCTGCCATGCCTGTTGGATCCTTGCCTGCTGTTAGCCCCATCGCTTGGGCTTGGTCAATTACCTCGATCGCTCTTCGCTGAGAGTTTACCGACATGCGAAGATCTTCGCCGAATCTTGGAATGAAGTCCTGTGGCTTAGGTCTCGGGATGGTTATCCCTGATGTGTGTAGTATTAGCCTTATGCTTCTGCCCAGTTCCTTGCGTCCTGCGTGCGTGTGCGTAGCAATCTCCTCGAGTGCTCTTGGCACATGATGCAACCGACAGGCTAAGTAGACTGCTGCCGCAGTCACTCCATCGATGGTTCTCCCTCTAACGAGTCTCCTCTCGAGGGCCTTCCTGTAGATGATTGCTGCAGTCTCCTTGATGTCTCTTGGTATACCGAGTTGACTTGTAAGTCGGTCGAGTTCACTCATAGCTGTCGCCAGGTTCCTTTGCACTGAGTTGTGAACCATTGATCTGATCTGCCATTTCCGTAGTCGATATATCTGCGCCCTTCGACTTGGAACCAACTTGTTTCCATAGACGTCGATGTCTCTTCGGTCTATTACGGTGCTGAGTCCCTTGTCATGCATGGCGAATGTCGTCGGGGCTCCTACACGGCTTCGTCCTTCTTTCTCTTCTGAAGAGAATGCTCTCCACTCAGGACCTTGGTCTATGTACCGTTCAGATATCACGATTCCACAGTTGCCACAGATGATCTCTCCTCTTGTAGGATCTCTGTAGATTACCGTACTACCGCACTCTGGGCAGGGTTCAAGTGTCGTACTCTGTTCCTTTTCCTCCGTCGTCTTGCTTCCAGATGCTTCGCCGGCCATCTTTTTCAAACCTCCTGCGCGTTTCACGTGTTGCTTCCTCTCTCAAAGAAGGGTGAGCGATGCTCGCGAGTGCCCGATGAAATGGACTGCTCCCTGAGCGGAGTTTCACCCCAAAAACTTAGTCATTGAGAGCCTTCGCGATAGATTTATATTATCGTAACCATTACCGCGGAGGGATAAATATATAAAGCTTTCGCTTTTCAATCGGTGCAAATAATAGTTCCCGAGGACCGTAATCGACTCTTCTGAACACAAATTGGCCCGAAACTACTCATATTTCCTAGCAATGTCCACAGATCCATCCAAGAAGGTAGGCTTTTTTTCCTAAAAAGGGAAAAATCGAGGGTGCAGGTCTCTCTTACAGTTCTGCAGATGACATGACGGCTTTCAACGTTTATTGGCTGAGGAGTATGTCAATCAACCTGAGTCAGAACGTCATCACTATGCAAGAATCTTGGATATCAACCATCTGAGAGGAGCCTCAATATTCTGACCGAGCTTCCCTGAAGTCTCAAAGTACTGCAGCCCTAGTCTTGACGCACGAGCCTCCGCGGTCGAGCGATCAACAACCCGTCCATCCTTCAAGTCAATCTTGTTGCCAACCAATGTCCCCGGAGCACTCTTAATCACGCTGTAGCATTCAGAAACCCAGTCGTCGATCCTTGCCAATGTATGCGGCATGGTAACATCAAACATGAAGATTACTCCAGAAGAACCCTTATAGTAGACAGGCCTCACGATTTTGAACTGAGGCTGACCCGCAAGGTCCCAAAGCATAAGCGTCAGTACTCGATTATTGCCTACCTTGACTTTCTTAGTCGTTATCTCGACTCCCAACGTTGGTAAATACTCGTCATGCATCTGCTTACCCGTAAAATATCTCACTAGTGTGGTCTTGCCAACAGCGGGCTCACCGACAATGACTATCTTGAATTGAGGCCCTTTCAAGCCTGGAAACTCAACCTTGTATTCCCCTTCCTCTTCAGCCAATACGCTAGAACACCTCCAAACACCATGGGACTCGCATACTCATTCTCAGTGACACGCCCTCGGGAGACTCCGTAAGGTACAAATTGGAAAACAGGGCTCAGGTTCAGGGGCCAATTTCATTAACGTCAGTGTCTGCCCCCAGATGTGCGTCCATGTCCGCGTCCATGTCTTTGTCCTTCTCTAGGGATTCTTCTTCATGATGAAGACTCGATTTTTCGCCTACAGCGGGTTCCTCCTTACTGAGATCGGTTGCCTCAATAGTCTCTTCTGGGATCTTCGAGACCTCTTCCTCTGCGACAGCTGGCGGTCCCTTCAGCTTCATGATCCCGAGGTCTAGGAGAGTCTTCATAACATTATGGACCGCATTGTAAACATCCTCCTCCTTCTTTGCACCAGTGCACACTAACTTTCCTGAACCAAACAGTAGGATAACGACTTTTGGTTCCCTCATCCTGTAGATGAGTCCCGGAAACTGCTCAGGCTCGTACATGACGTTCTCCAAGCTATAAGCCGCTAGCTCAAGGTTCAGCTCAGCACCCAAAGACGCAGACGCGACAATATTCTGAACTGTTATGATTGGTTCTCCGGTTATCTGAATACCGGCTTCACGCAAGTGTTCCACAATTCTATGGACCGCTCTGGTGGCTTCCGCCTCACTTTTCGCGCCAGTGCAAACCATTTTTCCTGAATTGAAGATAAGAGTTGCCGTTTTAGGTTTCTTCAAGCGGTAGACTAACCCCGGAAACTGTTCAGGATCGTATTCCACGTTCAGTAGCGAACGGGCTACTCGATCAAGATCTATCCTTTGGTTAACAGATACAGAAGCGACAACGTTTTCTATCCTTATCTTAGGTTTAGGAAGCGACGACAACAAATGACGCCCTCCTTTTCCTCCTACACAAAATCTCCTTCATTGACCCAAACAAATGTCCTAATGCTCAGGGCTATCGGTTCGACTCGGTTTTTCCTTTATAAGGATCGTTTAAATGCTTTATAAATGTGCTTAAAAAGCTAACCCTTTGGACCGGTCGTTGCAGTTAACTCAACAAAAACACCTCTTTCCTAGGCCATTTCTTTGGGGAAAAAGAGCACCCGGAACAAGGGAGCCAAGTTTTCCAAACGTTGCGGGGCTCGACCAAGACCTCTCTTATCAACTAAAATGGTTTTTCAAGCCTTAGCAGTTCTTCTTTCCGTGCCTTTTTTAGCTGTTTCTTCACAGGTTTATAGTGTTTTTCGCAGAGGTAGATGCGGTTTCCCACAACCTTCACTTGTAGGCCAGCTTCGCTTAATGGCCTCCCAATGCTCTCTTTTGAGAGGGATCGGGTAGCATGCTCAGTGCAACCTGTGACATTACAGGCAACACCTTTCTTGACTTTCCCCATTAAGATACACCACCTTCGCGCTGAAGGTACAGTGGAAAGAGAATCTTTGCTGACTTATGTTTTCTTCCTTTTTAAGACTATCTTCCATCATTGAGTTATTGTTCCTCTTCTGTGACGAGGCAAGGGTCTTCCTGAGAGTCGGTCTACTCTGAAATCGAAGACCTGGACAGAGGATTCGCCGGCTTTGAAGAAGAGCCTTCTTGATCTGCCCACTTTTCCCACGATTCCAGCATTAATTTCGCGCTTACGGAACTCTGCGATGCAGCGATCGACGTTCTCTGGTCTTGCAGTTAGTACGACGCCAAACCCAGGGTAGGCTTTCAGCCAATCCTCGATATTGACTTTCGGTGGCTTAGGGATTTTGGCAACGTCTATTTCTCCTCCGACGTTGCTTGCGTCCAAGAGCATGCCGAGCGTTCCAACAACACCGGGATTACTTATGTCCTTTGCAGCAGTAGCCATACCGTTATCGGCAATCTCATGTATTGCCTTGGAGCGGGTCTCAATGTCATCTTTGGATTTGTGGGTTGTCGTGTCCCATGCAAACTTAAAGAGGTTGTGAAAATGCCCATCGAGATCTATGGCGACCAAGATCATGTTTCCTGGTTGTGCAGTGTCACTTCTTATCAACGATTTCTTGGCGACCACACCTATGACAGAGACGGTGAGCCTGTTGAATGGGGAATCAGGGCTGAGGTGCCCTCCGACTATAGGTACATTGAACTTTCTGCAACCTTCTATAATACCATCTACGATCTTGTCCCGGATGTCTTTGGAAGCAGTTGCCAATGTGTCAACTATCGCAATTGGCGTACCACCTTTCACCGTGACATCATTCACATTGACAAGGACGGAGCAGTAACCTGCGAACTTTGGGTCGGCTTCTACGAGTTTGTACCACATTTCCTCTGTCTTAAAGAGTAGATATCTTTCTTTGCTCCCAATATCGATGACAGCGCAGTCTTCACCAAAAGACTCAATCACCTTTGCATCAGGAATCACTATTGATCCTGCGACCTCATGCATTCTCTTGGTGATTTCCAGTATAGGCATTTTCCTAGTTACGCCCACAAAGCGCCGGATGGATTCGGTTATAAACTCCAAATTCATGCTTCATGTTAACCTCCAAACCGAGATCCCAGATAGAACACCTAAATCACTCTTAGCCAATCTAAGCATTTATCAATGACGCATGTTTCAGAGATAAAAAGAGAAAGGGCTTTATACCGATATGAATTGTTCATGGTTGTTCTATTGGGAACTAAGATAAGGTTTCAATGACCAGGTCTACGTCCGGGATGCAGGCGCCCGACCGCGGGGGTGGAAACATGCTGTTCACGTTGAACTAGCATGTTGCCTATTCCCACGCACCGGACTTCAAATCCGGTACACCAGAAAAACTAGTCAAAGGAGGTTCTGATTGGTGTGGAGTTCGATGCTCCCACTATGAGAGGAGTGAAAGTCTCCTCGGGCGCCGCCAAACTCATATCTGTCTCCAACATGATGCGTATTTACGGCAATTCATTCTCCAATACTGGCTAGGAGCTTCTCTTTCACTTGGGGCTGAAGTTTCGCTTTGGGCAGCCTTCAGCTTGATGGTGGCTCACCCTCCACTATTCTTGATAGTCTCTTTCTCCAATCCAAGATCTTCATACTGAACGAGACTGATTTCCCACGGTCTAACGGGATGTTTGGAGAATGGTCATGCAAAGCTTCCATGATTTCACTTGTCTCTATATGTATAGGATCAAATCCTGCGAGTGTCTTTATCAGGGTCTCTCTAATAATCCCGATAGTTGGGTATATCTCGCCTGCAGGAATTTTCAATAGGATCTTATTTATTGCCGCATCTAGCTTCATTTCAACAATTATCAGTGCGATTATCCTTTTTCTCTCTTCTTCACCCATTTTTATGATTCTCTCAGTAAGTGTCTTTATTCTTTCTTTAAATTCTGCTAGACGGCGCGACGATTCTTCAGGATCATCTGAGCAGACAGTTATCTCAATCTTCCCATCGGGTGTCGACAAGGATCTAACCACAAGCTGATGTCCCGAGGAGGTTCGTGATGATGCTATCGCCTCCCCAACATAGAAAGATAGTTCTTCTATTCTACCGACATTCCTATGGCACCGACTCCTGATTGAAGTCGTGCAATGATATACGATGGCAAAATAGTCTTGTGTGCCAACATCAGTTGGCGAGAGAGTCTCACTCTTACAGGAGAGTCCCTGCGTAAACTTGCTCCAATCAGGCGCTTCTGCCATCACCTTCCACTCCTTTCGCTCATCCTAGGCGCAAGAATGTAGCCTCCATCAACTTGGGGATATTCTCTGGGTCTTCTCATTTACCTTTTCTAGTGGAAACCTGATTTATTCCTTCCTTTAGTTTCTCTACTGCCTTGGTCACGTCGCTTTCCTTGGAACCTATAGCGGCATTCATGACCACATAAGAGTAGGGGTAATCATTACAACAGGAACCCCAGCCCCCTGACGGAACAACCCTTGGTCCACTCAACCTTAAAGAGTACAGGATCCCTCCAAGTATATTTGGATCACTCTCTGTAATAGTGACGGCACACGCAATAGGATTCTTGACGTTGAGCAACCGTTCACCGCTTGAACTAGCGAACTCAGCAAGAAGTTTCTGGAGAAGCGCTCTATTTGATTGCTGAATGTCACGCAGTCTCTCATATCCATCTATACCGAGGGAAAGAATAGCAGCCAAGAACTGGTAGACAGGAGACGCCGAGGCACGACCACAATAGTATGATGCAACCTTCTCAACAAACCTGTCATCCGGCGACGCTATTATTGCCCCTCCGACAGGTGTCAAGAAGTTCTTATCGGTGCTCTGAACAGTTGCGTCGACCCGACCGACCTCGATAGCTGAGCGTATTTCTCGCATAATCTCCCTGCTCTGTACACCGTAAGCATTGTTTATGATGTGGAAGACGTTTTTCTCCGATGCAATCTTGGCTATCTCCTTGATGGAGTCTGCTTCCCTCGGGGGGAAGAATGTCGTCGTGGAAAGAATGGCGCAACAATGTTCATCGATGGCTCCAGCAATATCATCTACAGGTACACGTACCGCATCACTGTAGACTTTGCCTTCAACGACTTTTGGCCTGAGGCTCACGAGAGAAATTGCTTTTAGAGGTGAATTGTGATCCGCTCTCGGGTAGACCACAGTCTTGCGCTCGGCATCACTTGAATCTCTAGCTACGGCTAGTGCGAGGGCTACCGACATACCTGTAGCCATTGGTGAAACAAAAGCCGACTTCACATTAGGCGTGCCAAGCCTCTTCATAGCATCTAAGGCACACCTATTAGCCAATTCGTAGAGGACTGAAGCGCCTGGAGCTTTGGGTTGAGGAGCTACGAGTGAACCACTCCGTCCTACGCCATGACAGAAGTCAGAAGCTAAATCCGAGACGAGAGGCGAAGCAACCCTAGCCTCACGCTCTCCTACTTTCACACCCTCAGGATCCTTGTCAGTATCCATCATTGAGAGAAGCTTAAGAAGGAAAGATATAGTATCGTCAGGCCAGCCTGACTTCGGAACCTTCCTCTGTCTAAAGAGGTCTCTGATCAAGTTCAACTGGGCTCCTAATACTACAGATGATCGCCTCAGCATATTGCTGGGCAAGAGCCCTTCAAGGTAATCCTCTAACTTGTCATTCAAATTAGGTCCCTCGGATTGTTGTTAAGCATCTAGCAGGCTGCTACGAAAGTTGAGACACTGTTAGTGAGTTGATATTGTTTAACCTATCTTAAATTCGCGATATACCCTTAGTAAAACCTTCTCATCCTTTTCTGGCATCCGATCGAAGTCAGCTAATACTAGCCCCTTTGTTCCAAAAGTTGACGAGATAGTCCCTTCTACACCATTTTCCGTTGTAATTCTCTCACCCACAATTCCTTCAGCCCCAATTTTGCTTTTTGCTAGACCCCCAACGACTACACTACCCTTTGGAAGCATTCTGGTGACAGCTCCGACTTTTTCTTCCCTTAGTTTCAACGGGGGAGCAACAGCGGGAGTCTCCAAGACTACCCCGCTAGCGGCAATTCTTAGCGTCGTTGGTGGGAGACTGAGCAGTGAGACGAGGATCCTATCTCCCAGCTCAGCTACTGTTGGCTTCGGCAATTTTATGTATGATGTGAACTCCTCATTCTTGGGTGCCGACAGGGCGACAAGTTTTCCCTCCATTTTGCTGTAAGGGAATACCTCAGCTTGAATTGACGACATACCAATAGTGACATGCATGAGTAACCCCGGATTTATCTCGTTCTTGAAGAATCGGTTTGTTTTTGCTCTAGCTAGAATGTGGCTTACTGGTTTCAACGACCCCGCCAAAGAAACGTAACAACCTCTATGAATAGAGCGGTGATCAACGCCCTGTAAGGCGATTCCGACGCGGTCGCCAGCCTGAGCCATCTCCCTCGATTCCTTGAATGTTTGAATCGATTTGACTCGACTAGAAACATTGAGAGGAGCTATTTCTATGGTGTCGCCTACTCTTACTTTTCCACGCATAACCGTACCTGTTACTACCGTCCCAGTGCCCTTTATTGGGAAAGCGTGATCTATAACCATCTTGAACTTTCCAGTAAGATCCCTTTTCGGCGCGGAAAGCACTGACAGAAGAGTACTCTTAAGTCCAAGTATTCCTGAGCCCGTGATGGATGAGACAGCCACAATCGGTGCATCCTTGTAAGGAGAACTGGACAAGACGCCTCGGATTGACTCCTCGACCGCGCTTACCTTGGCTTCGTCAACAAGATCAGTCTTGGTCAACGCAACTACTATCTTCTCGATCCCCAAGCTCTCCAATAACACCAGGTGTTCCCCGGTCTGAACCTGTGGACCCTGACTAGCGGACACAACGAGGATCGCTACGTCGATAATGGAAGCGCCACTCACAGCCGTTCGTATCAGATCTGCATGACCTGGGACATCAACCAGAGTTACGAGGTAACTATCTAATGTGAATGCTGTGAACCCAATATCGATACTCATCTGTCTCCTTTTAGCCTCAGGATGTTTGTCTAGACCAGCAGTTGAAACCTTCTCACTAAGAACACGGGCTAGCTCAGTCTTCCCGTGATCGACGTGCCCAAAGAGCCCCACGTGAATCGGAGTTAGTTTTTCCAATTCACTCCCTGCTTCTTATCCCAATTTTCCCTACTGCTCAAGAGAGATCAGAAGAAGGTAATGGTTTTAATACTTGCTTGTAGTAGTCCTTGGTTCTCGTCAGTGTTATCTGGTAGCGCTTTCCCTTGGAGTCCCTCACTTCCTCTAGGCTTCCCTCTACAAGAACCTTTTCACCAACTTCAGCCTGTCCTCTGAACTCTTCAACGAATGAAATGATGCGGTCAATTGGACCAAGACTTGGACCGCTTAGCAGTTTCTTCACTTCAATCATGTAAACAGAAGGCATGAAGAATGAATCACTATCGTCCAATACTTCTGCGATGGCTCCAATCCACCCGATTTTCCTAATTCTAGAGTCCGGATCATATTTCTCGTTGATTTCACTCCAGTCTTTTACAGGTTCAAACTCAACTTTGAAATTCCTTTTAGCCTTCTTAGACCTGTAGATTCCGTAAATCATTTTCCTCTTGGAGAGTCCGCAGAATTCTTTTAGAGACATATCCTCGAAATACCAGTGTCTCTCCTCGGCCCACTTCATTGCGTCATTAAACTCGTTGGCCAATTGCCACTTAGGACTATCATACATCCCTCGCAGTGCCTCCCGTAGAATCTGAGTGCTTCTTCTTCCGTACACGATGAAGTCAAGGTCACTGAAGTCAGGGTGATGGAAGCCGTGCAATATCGACCCGAAAACCCCGAAGTCGCGTTGACGAAGCTTTGAATAGCTTGTGACTAACTCGATAACTTCCTGAAGCGCCACAAGAAGCTTGTCTCCACTTGGCTGATTCTTCTCTAGCAGGCAATTGAGTTTCTCTTCAGGTCTCCTCAACTCGACTATTTGTTCTGATGCTAGACCAACTATCTTCGTCTGCAACGGCTCGTCGAGCAGTTGGTACTGTGGATAATTCTTAGCCACAAATTGGAGTCCGCCGTCTGCATGGAACTTGTAATGGCGCTCTGAGGGCGATTGACGGATGGAGCGAGGATCATCTGAACTGTAGATTTCTTCCGGAGCGTACTCAACGTCGCAGAAGCAACTTCTGGGCGGATGACGGTATCCATAGACCCTGAAGATGAATCCTTCCTTGGTAAGAGGAGAATCTCTATCCCTGACTCTGAACTCATCTTTTCCAATTGGCTTCCTAGGGTGAGTAGAGATTACTATCCCGCCCCTTCAAATCTATGACCCTTTATTCTCCTGAGAACCTTTGGTCTGGCAATCGCCGAAATATCGATCCTCAATTCCTCTTCAGGAAGGCGGATACGAGGCGGGGGAGGTGGACTCTTTGGAACAGTGGCTTCGAGTAAACCACATGTCAAATTCTGTCTTAGCCGGCCTTTGCCGCATGTGGCATAGGCGCAACTAGGTCCTTCACAGGGGTCTCCTACCCAACCACAAATGAACGGCGACGGGTTGGCAGAACCCTGCTTCTTGAATAATTTTCTTTGACCACATTGGAAGAATTCGCAATCAGGGTCACAAAGTCTGTCTTTCTGTGCCAAACAAACCCCACCCTGATCCCTCGGCCCTACGGGCGGGGGTCACACTATAAGATACAATTACGCAGATAATAATTGGTTAGTAATATAAGTTTTTCTAACTCTAAGAAAAAGTCACATCAGCAATTCCTCTGATCCTAGGGAATGTACTTCTTCAGTATTTCAATCCCAACTTCCGCTAGAGCCAATCTGTTCTGAAGTTTTTTCTTCTCCTCGGCGTAATCTTTGTCAGATAGATCTCCGACTGCCTGTCTGGCCGATAGAATGCTTAGTTGCTTCTGCGCAGAGTTCTTTTCGACGTTCAGAAAGTTAATCCAGTTCTTCATGTTGGCAGTATCGCTGATCATAACGTTCTCAAGCTCACGTTTCTTCAACTGGTACTCTCGGCTCAGTGATCTATAAGCCTCATCTGTAACTTGTTTTGCTGATCGTAGTTTCTCAAGTTTGCTTATTTTCTCCTTGAGCTCATCAAATTGCCGCTTGTGCACTTCGAATGGGAATGACTTCTTTCGTTCCTCAAGTTGAGATCTTGACTCCTTGGCGATTCTGGTCTCTTCTCTTAATTTTGCTATGCGATCCTTGTACTCACTTAGTTGAATGTCGGCGTTGTTGAGCAAAGTGTCCATCTCGTCGACTTCATCCCTAAAAGTCTTAAGCTTGTTTTCAATTGAGTTAACCTGGGCTCTGATGTCGATTTGCTCAAGTATGTCCTGAGGTATTTCTAGCTCAACCGAAGACACTTCCTCCGCTCCGGAGGTAGCTGAGATCTTGCCTCTGACCAACCGTCCGCAATATCTGCAGAAGTTTTCCGTCCCTTTGATCGGGGTTCCACAGTATGGACATGAAAGTCTACTTTCCAACTACACCACTCTTCAGAGATCATTATCGCATCTCGTAATATTATCCATTTTGTAACTAAGGGGTCGTGAGATCCGCCGCCTACAGTCTTGAGACAATTATTCTTTTCTCATTGAGCAATCGGTTGCCTTCAGCAAATTCGTCGCTTCTTGAACAATGCTAACTCTGTCACTTCAAGACACTCTTAACCTTAGAGATAGCCTTCTCGAAGGAATCCTTGTCTTTGACTAGGGGTAACATTTCGAAATAAGATGCCAATCCTTCTACAATCTCCTTTATCAAGTACATTATAGCATCCTTCGAACTTAGCTCCTTCTTGTCAATAGTCCCATCCGGAGTAATGAAGGAAACCTCCATCCACTTGTCTCCAGCCGCGCTGACCGGGAACAACGTATAGACATAGTCTTCGGTGTAAGTTATTATGCTCGGAGACGATGAATAAGCCTTGCTGAGAAGAGATAGCATTTCATTAGCATTCTTGGTTTTATCAACTGGCATTTCGGTAAAACCTCCTCACTTCACAAGTACCATTTCCGTACAACCGGGTTTTCTAGTTAACTTGTGTCTGAACAACACTTAATGATATTGGTTTGTGGTCCCTCATAAATATTTACCAAAATAGGCAAAACAAGCCCTTGACTTGACACAAAGGTTCCTCAATATGCCAAGGGCCTTACAT
>JAUQYT010000174.1 GCA_030587605.1 Candidatus Njordarchaeum guaymasense | reverse complement strand
TGGAATTCAAGCATGGCTTTGACTTGGATTGCCATTGATTTCTTTGCTTTCTCCATGTATCCCTCCGGGTTGCTTCTTCTTAGTTCCGCTGCCTCCTTCAAGCTCATTTCCATTGGGATGTATCCATTAAGCGGGTCGTGTGCGGCTGTCTGGTCGGTGACCACATCGGGCTTGATCCCTATTTCCTGCAACTTTGGATGAGTTTCCGCAGCGTTGCCGAGTAGTGCAATTGACCTTGCCTCCTTTTTCTCAAGGGCTTCCCCAGCTAGTGAAACTGCTTCGTCAATGTTTTCGACCATGATGTCACAGAACTGTTTTCTGATCCTTCTTTCGATGTGTTCCTTGTCAACTTCGACGATTAGGGCTACACCTTCATTCATAGTGACCGCGAGTGGCTGTGCTCCCCCCATTTCGCCTAAGCCAGCCGAGATTATCAGTCTACCTTTTAGGCTTCCGCCACAATGTTTCTTGGCTAATGATGCAAAGGTTTCATAGGTGCCTTGCAGTATTCCTTGTGTTCCTATGTATATCCAGCTTCCAGCAGTCATCTGCCCGTACATCGTCAGGCCAAGTTGTTCAAGTCTTCTGAACTCATCGAGGGTTGCCCACTTTGGAACCAGCATGGCATTAGATATAAGGACTCGTGGGGCATCTCGGTGTGTTCTCAGTATCCCAACGGGTTTTCCGGACTGAATAAGTAGAGTCTCGTCGTCTTCTAATTGGCTTAGTGACTCGACAATCTTGTCAAAGCACTCCCAATTTCTCGCGGCTTTTCCCGCCCCACCATAAACGATGAGATTATCAGGATCCTTCGCAACTTCTGGATCCAAGTTGTTCTGTAGTAGTCTCAGAGCTGCCTCTTGTTGCCATCCCTTACACAATAGTTTCTTTCCTTTATTCGCCCTGACAACTCGCGGACCGTGAACCTTTAATGCTTCTCCGCGTAAACTCTCGCTTTCAATAACTTGCTTAGAGTCATCAACCAAGGAAGTCAGCTCCCCCTATACCATCACTTCAATTTTCTGGTTCATAATCCATTTCCGACGGCACAAAATATAGCTCATCTAGGGAGAACAATGAGTTTGAGCAATCACTCTTTCGCCGTTTCCCTTGTTCTCTATGTCACTTCTTCACACCGCGCTTTCTAGTACTGGTCGTTCTCCTTGTGGTTTCTGGCTTCTGTTTTTTCGCCTCGAAAGTTTCGATTTTGTTCATGAAGTCTGATAGCTCCGCTTTGAGTAGTTCTGTATCACTTGGTCCTTCAGGTTTCGGTTCTTCGATCTTCTTAGGTGTCTCTGTTCTACCTATCTCACGTGGTCTAACAGCTCCAGTCGTAACAGGGATTGAGTCAATTCTTCTAAGTTCATCACTCAAAACATCTCTATCGCTCGTAGGAGCGATCATAGTTGGTGCAAGGGGTTGCTCCGGCGCAGCCCGTCTTAGCAATGGGCACATTCTAGAAGCTCTAACCTCTGCGCATGTCTTGTCGTAGAATAGACATTTCTTGAATACTCTGAGTTCGGGCGTTCTCTGAATCTCGACACTTGCGTACGTGCACGCCATTTGATGTCTAACTCCATAAGATGCTTAGTTTGGTCTTATCCGGTGATAAGAAGAATGTTTTTCCAAGAGAATAAGTTTTCGATCAGTCTCAGCCTACATGAATGCAGGCAATAGTTGCAGCCTACTCAGTCGGCTCAAGGGCTGGGTTTCCGATCGCCGTTCATCCATCCTCATCGCTTGCCTCTTTGGTTAAGATCCTCGGAACAATCTTATTAGGAGGAAACCCTGCGCAATATATCAAGCTTGCGAGTAGGATCTTGAGACACATAACGCGATAGTCGCCGGAAGGAGAAGAAAGATGAACTCCCAATCAATCCGCCAAACTGAAGAGAAAGGGGTTTATACTCTGCTCGTCAAGGTCGATTCGGATGAGCGGATTAAGGTAGGGCGACTCGGGCAATTCAGATTCTCAGGGTTTTATGCATACACAGGTTCTGCTGTGGGGATAGGCAGCGCTAGCCTGAATAGGAGGGTCTCACGCCACCTACGTAATGAGAAGAAGACTAGGTGGCACATTGATTACCTCCTTAGATGCCCCAATGCGGAGGTTAAGAGCGTGGTAACATCAAGGACTGAGATCAAGAGTAAGGAATGTGAAGTCTCCCAAAACATCCTCAGTTCAGCTGACTGTATTACTCCCATGGATAAGTTTGGCTCAAGCGACTGCTCATGCCGCAGCCATCTGTTTCACTTAGAAGGAAGCTTACGTGAAGCGCTTCAGGCAATCTTGAGAGCCCACAAAAGGTCAGGGTTAAACCCAAGAGCAGATTCCAAATGGGAATGTTCACAGAATACTATTATTACCAATGATAGATAGATGTATTATGAACTTAACCCAATTGCCAAGTACGAGTAACAGGAGACGGTGAGAGAGTGTCCGAACCAAGCTTCGATTCAAGGGTTTATAGTGCTCTACGTGAGCTTGGATTAACCGAATACGAATCTAGGATTTACATATCCTTAGTCAGCAAGGGATCAGCTACGGCGATGGAGTTAAGTAGACTCACGGATGTCCCTTACAGCAGGATCTATGATGTCCTTGGTAGACTTGAGGGGAAAGGGTGGATAGGGTCTGAGAAGTCTAAGCCAACTAAGTATACGCCTAAGCCCCCCTTGGAAGCCGTTCGCGCGGCGAAACTTGAGATCCAGAAATTGGTTGATGAACAGGAGAAGGTTGTGGTTTCTGACCTTCAACCTGTATTCGAAAGGAGCTGGAAATCTGAGAAGCCAGAAGTCTATATTCTTTATGGTGAAGACAACGTCCTGAAGAAGATTGAGGAAAGTATACAGCGAGCCGAGAAATATGTTCTACTCGCGCTCCCAACATTTGGGAGTAGGGAATTCTCCGTATTCTTCCCTGTTATAAGTCGGTTGAGATCATCTAATGTGAAGGTCAGACTACTAACATCCAAGCTTGACTCGAGGGTCGCTTCAAAGCTCGGAGACCTGATCGAGACACGGGTTAGAGAGTCCCTATACGGTGGCGGAGCCATCATAGATGGGCGAGAAGCTATGATTATACTCACCGAGCAGAGTGCTGCGGGAAGCCCCGCAATCAACATTGGGATCTGGGCCAAGCATATCGGACTGGCAGTTATAGCCAACAACTACTTTGACTACCTGTGGAAAATATGAATCATTTCCGACAAGGAAAGCCAACTGAAGCATCCAGTAGTGTGGATCTTCTTCCATTTGGCCATTCTTCATATAATAGCTTTCATGTGTTCTTGTTTCACCCTAGAATGTCAACTTGCAAGCGACAATTTATTAAGGAGTTCAGCACGCTGTAATTTTACCCTACACTACCGAGAGGTGGGAACCGATCATGTCGACGATTGATCCTTATGATGCGTCGGCGGAGCAGAAGGCGATTGATATAGCTCAGGATCATTGCCGGAAGATCGTGTCGACGGTTAAGGAGTTGAGTCTTCTCTACGACGACTGGGTTGAAGGGAACTATAAGGAGGCTGAGGAGAAGCTCAATAGGATCACAAGGCTTGAGAATGATGCAAACAAACTTAAACATGAGCTACTTGAACAACTTTCAAAGTCGACAACTATGATAAATCGAGAAGATCTGATGCGGTTGGCTCTTGTGGTTGATGAGATCGCTGATTTGGCAGAAGGAACCGGATATCGTGTTTTGACCATACAAGACTGGAAACCAGATGCGAAAATGAAGAAAGAGTTGGGGTCACTCGTGGAGAAGCTGATTTCAGCGACGGAGAAGCTTCGGCTTTCAATCTTCATGCTGTCTCAAAACCCCACCAAAGCAGTGGAATTAGCGGACGAAGTTGATGAGATCGAAAAAGATGCCGACTCAATACAGAGACGTGTAGGTCACTCACTTTACGCATCTAGGGTGGAACCTCGGACCCTCATAATGCTGAAGGAATTGGTATCTCATTTTGAAGAAATGGCGGATACGGCTGAACGGGCTGCTGATGCAATAAGAATAGTCGCAATGTCTAGAGGCAAGTAAGAGGAATCCTTCTCTTGGAGCTATCAAGATAGCAAGAGAACACTGTAATTACATCAAGTGGCTGATGAAATTATCATGACCGAACCAGGTGAAAGCTCAGAACACAGCGAAGTGCCAGGAGAACCTGCTGGAAACTTGGAGAAGGATCAGGAAGTTAAAGAAGTTATTACCGCAGAACTCATTGGAACTCATGTAGTTGTGTGGAACCCTAAAGATGGTTCAACCCTCTACAAGGAAGGGTACTATGGGCAACCTATTTCAATTCGAAAGCCGAAGACATTCGATTTTAATTGCCCTGTCGAACTCTCGTTGTTAGAAGCTCTCTACTTGATTGAGAAACAACGGATCAAATTGATCGATGAAAAGACGAAGAATCTGATTACTGCTCAGCAGCTTAGGGAATACGGAACGAAAGTATATCAAGAGTTTGATGACAAGTACCTCGTTTACAAGGATCTCAGAAGCAGAGGGTACATCGTTAGACCTGGCTTAAAGTTCGGTGCTGACTATGCAGTCTATCAACACGGCCCAGGCATAGATCACGCACCTTTCGTGGTTCATGCTCTGCCAAAAGGTACAACGATTAACCCAATAGAAACTGTCAGAGCAGGTAGATTGGCAACGACCGTGAGAAAGAAGTTCATAATAGCGACAATCTCACCTGACCTTCGGGTGTCGTATCTGATTTTTGAGTGGAGGAAAATGTAAGGCC
>JAUQYT010000002.1 GCA_030587605.1 Candidatus Njordarchaeum guaymasense | reverse complement strand
TTCGTATTCAAGTAAGTAGAAACTCCCTGAGTTCATTCCGCCGCCCAACAACTCATCTATCGCGCTTTCACCAAAACTCACTTGGTCATGCGGTTTCGATAGACTATCAGTCTTAGGGTGGGTTCCTGATGCCTGATGGAAGTCACTTAATGTGTCATTCGGCCTTCTCATTATTCTCTTTCCTCCGTTCATTCTGAGCATACGCACTACAAAGCGAACATATATTTGGGATGTTTACATGATCATCTGTTGTAGTACTATGCTGCGCTCTGGGGCGATTTGGATGAGTAGTAAGAGAATGAAGACGGTTGTAAGGGCAATCCGCCTGTCCAAGGAGTTGGACGATGTTCTTCAGAAGGACGCGGAGCAGAATGGCATCACCGCAAGTTCCCTCGTCAATAGAATAGTGAAGAAGTATGCGGAATGGGATAGACATATTGAGAAGTTCAGATTTGTCTCGATGGCTGCTGAGACTTTCCAAACCCTCCTTGAGAAAGTTGATGAGGAGACACTTGGCAATGTTGTGCGCACTCTGAGCGGTAAGCTTCCGGACGCTGTAGCCCTATTTTTGTTCAGGAAGATAGATTTGGATACAATTCTAGAAGTGATTTCATTATATGGTAGGTATAGCGGACTGTTTGTGGCTAGGATCGATCAAGAGGAGGGGAGGCAAGTGATTACCCTCCATCACGGGCTTGGCAATAGGTGGTCAACTACCGTAGGATTGTTCATCAGTCAGTTTATCAAGAATGGGCTAGGCGTCGTCCCTGAAGCTACGATCACCAACAACACTGCGGTTATTACTTTCAGTGTCGGTGGTCAAGATACCCGAAAGTGAAGGCAGAAATCACTGAAGATTTGTTGATTCGACGTTTGCCTCAAAGGAACTAAGGGACTTTTTGAATAGGTGCGCTGGCAACTGGAAGAAATTGCTGATGTCTTCATTGATTTTGAATTGTATGCTCGCAGTTGCATCAACCTGACTCTTCTTGAAGCGTAGCCACCGCGCTAGCCGCAAAGGCTAATATAAGAGACGCAGGAAAGTGTACACAGGTTGGGCCAAATAGCGGAGTTGTAGGGGATAAATATTGGCTGTCTACTCAAGCTTTGGTGTAGTTGAGATCGATGATCTACTGGGTGGTGGTCTGCTCGCGGGCGGTAGCTACTTGCTCGAGGCTGAAACAGGAACCGAGGAGTTAGCTTTCATCGCTAGCTTTCTCGAGGGTGGGTGGCGCCAGCGAGAACTCTGTGTTATAGCAACGTATGATATGCCACATGAGGAACTCATCAAACGTCTTGCGCAGTTTGTTGATGCAAGGGAGAAGATGGACTCAGGCGCTCTTTTGATCGTGGACCTATGGACTGAAGCAAAAACTGATTTTGAGCTAGTCGGTCCAATTTTCATGACACGCAACCCAAGAGATTTCAATACTATGAGGCGGTTGTCCTTCGAACTGATAAGGCAGATTCCGGAGAGAATTCAGAAGGGAAAGTTCGGGGGAATTCGCAATGTCACCTACTCTCTATCATCAATGATAATGAACTACAAGTTTGAACCAGCATACAAGTGGACCGAGGCGGGTCTAGATCTCGCAAGGCAGTCAAACCTTACGACATTAACAATGCTCGACCCGAAGATGTTCGACGAGACAGTTGTTGCTGCATTTGAGCATCTGAATGACGGCGTAATAGTGTTGAGCATGGAGAAACTCGGTGACAGGTTTCACAGATACCTCAGAATAAAGCGGTCGCCAATTTCAGGCTTTTCCACTATGATAGTTCCATATGACATTGTCGACAAGAGGCCTCACATACGTAGACAACCTGATTAATTGTGGTCGATCCCCAGAGTTTGATCGAAGCAATGAATCGCTGGACTGTTCTTCCACTGTGATAGAGATTCAGCGAGACGACAAGGCATCTAGATGGTTTGTGGAAGAGCTAATTTAATCTCAAAGTTCTCGCAGTGGTGTCCTAGTTCATCGGCTCTACCGACAACACTAGCTCGCCGTCAGTAAACCTAAAAGAGTTGAGCCGGAATGGGTGAGGGCCCATCTGAGCGAGGGAATTCGTACCTTCAATGATGTGGGCCCCAACGCTTCCATTCCGAGAATGTTGAGCTCTTCTAAAACTAGTACGGCTCTTGAAGAGGGAAAGGAAACGACAAACGCACCGTTAGCTAGTAGGGATGCTCAGCTTAACTCCTTTCTTCAAGTATGTGTGATATTTCCTCGCTGGTTCTGATCAGTTGCAGGAAGATCATTCCAAGGCTAGCTTCTTTTCTTATAAATATTGACAGAATCATGTCATCTTCGGTTTTAGCTAGAACTATGGCACCCTTTGTCCCACTAACCACAACTCTCCTCAGGCAACCTAGCTCAAGTTGCCTAACAACATTTCCGCCTATGTTTAAGAGAGTGGCCGACATTGCAGCTGCTATAGAATCATCTGAAAGACCAGGCGTACAAGAGGATACGATCAGCCCGTCTGTCCTAACCAGTGTAGCCCCGTCTACTCCCCTCGTTGCAGAACATATATCCCCTAATATTGCTTCGAGTTTGTCTCTCATACTTAATTCTCTATTAGTCAAAGGAGAGTCAACCACCTTCTCGAATTAGTCGTTTGTCGGTTCACTTGCCTCACGAATACTCAAGGGCGCCATCATCTTTCATGATTTCTAGAAGCAACAACAACGCCTCTTTGATGCCTTGTCCAGTCACGCTTGAACCCTCCACAAATTTGACCGACTCGATCTTCATCAGGTTCTTGAGAAGCTCAGCCTTCATGGCGTTCTGAAGATCCTGCTTGTTTGCCACAACAACCATAGGGACATCCTTGCCAAGGTACGACTTGATTTCTTCGAAGATGGCGATCGCGTGCCCTATCTGCCCAGGAGCAGTGCTGTCGACAACAAATAGTACCCCTCGCGCTCCTTTGCTAGTGGCTTCTCTTACGGGAGACATATGAACTTGCCCAGGGCTACCCATTAACATAACACGTATTAGATTGTTTGTTCCGGGTTTGATTTCGTCGTCGCGACACATTTTGTCGCATCCATCCCACCACATGTGACCAAGATCGAAGGCGAGTGTTGTTGTAGTACCGTCCTGTAAGATCCTCTCCACGCTCTGTGCTTTGCTGTCCAAGAAATGGATGAGGGTGGTCTTCCCAGCGTGGTATGGCCCAGCAACGAAAATCTTGTAGCTCCTTTCCTTTCTTGCGTCATTCAATGGATCCCATCTCCATCAAGAATTTCAGCGACTTTTGTGGATGACCTTTGCAGAGCCAAATGTATCAAACCTAGGCCCACTCTTGATCGGGCGGTCCCTATTATAAGTTGGTGCCTGCCGGCGCTGCGAACCACAGTGACACCGTCATCTGCCTGTATCGTTACTTGAGAAAGCCTTCCCTGTTTTAGTTCCTCAGCAGTTCGCTCTCCCATGGCGAGTATGGCTGCCGCGATGGCGGAAAGAAGGCCTTCTTTCTCAGCATCACTTATCGCTGAGCATATTGGCAAACCGTCTTCGCTAACGATGCATGATGAATCCAAATTTCCTGACTCTACAGTCTCCTGAAGAACTTGCGTCAATTTCATCTGTCTATTAAGTCCCTGGGACATAGTTCAGACCACCTCCTCAGATTGCCATTAACGTATTCGAACGCTTCATCAATTTTCTCAACTTTGGGTGGCTTCTCATTCAAAAAAGTTGCCAAGATGCCACGTGTGCTAGGCTGCATAATTGCAGAACTTGTCTACGCCCTGGAGATTCGGAATGTGCAGTCGGGAGGATCGTACTTAGTTACTTGGAAGTCGTATGGCGTCTTGGTTACATACTCGACTATAGACTGATGGCCTCTCGCGTTGCTGCATTCTATGGTTCCGTCAGACTTCTTGATGCCTTCCTTGGCCATCGCCTTGCATGAATCTGCAAATCGGCACCCTCTATATGTGAACGTGGTTGAGTTCTCATCGCCAGTGATGGTTACGTCGCCTACGAGGAGTCGCATCCCCTTT
>JAUQYT010000358.1 GCA_030587605.1 Candidatus Njordarchaeum guaymasense | reverse complement strand
CGCATTCTGGGCATTTTGCCTCTGTTTCATCGCTGAAGAACTCCACCTCGCCACCACAAGAGGGGCAGGTTCTCAATATTATCTGGACAGGCTTGACAAGATCTCTAATGCCTGGACAGTGTTTGAAGCCCAAACCATTTCTCACCACTTGCGCGCCAATACCTCAATCGATGACTGGGACTTCATTTCAATATTCTTGTCTCCTGCAAATACCTTTGGGGATAAGTCCAGAATCGCTTCACGCATCATCTTGAGGCGCCAGCCTAAACCTTACTCTTTAAGAGTGCATGTAGAACGAGGGCAGTTATAATGATCACTCCACCGGCCAACGTGTTTGTGGTAGGTTGTTCACCGATAAAAAGCCAAACCCAAAGGGGTGCAAGAACGATCTCAAGTAATGTTAAGAGGCCCGTCTGAGCAGGTGGCAAATTGCGCGATCCAGTTACAAACAAACAGAGACCAAGTCCCAATTGAACTGCGCCTAGACCAGCCAGAATACCGAGGTCATGTGCAGTGATTGTGAAAGTATTCATCATCGGAATAGCTATTGAAGCCGACAAGAAACCACCAAGACACGCAGCTGGGATCAGGTCTCTTTCACGAGTTGCCCTGACAACAACGATGTTGCCCGCAAACGCTATGGCTGTGACCAACCCGAATACGTCGCCTAAAAATTCACCTGTAGCCAGGGAACCTGAAACCATAATGACCACACCAACAATCGTAATAATAATTGCCAGCCATGTTTCAGCCCTCACACGTTCATGAAGCATGAGCCAGCCAAACAATGCCGCAATTAAAGGTGAGATCCCTTGGAGAACGAGTGTATTTGCCACCGAAGTGTGCGTGATAGAAAGCACATAGAAAGTGGAAGCTATCGCAAGAAAAACACCTGCCACTAGGCCAAGAATCCCTATCTTCCTAAAAGTTTGAAAAGCGCGCCTACGATCCCGTATTATCAAGAAACTCAGAATCGTCAACCCCATGAACGCGGCTCTCCAGAAGACTATCCCCCAAGGCGAAACATTTACAATTCTTATACCAAGGCCGCCAATGCTCCAAACGACGGCCGCAGCCGCCGTCATCAGAAGTGAACGGCTATAACTAGAGTCTAACAATCTCCTTGCAACTCCAATTCAAAAAAGTTGCTTCCGAACTCTAACGAGTATCCTACTATTAACTCTTTCTAGTCATCCAAACGTTGTTCTCAATCGACATCGGCGTTAACTCCACCGAGTTACAACAACTATTTATTCTCACGGCCCAAAAATAAATCGACACTTCATGGAAAGCGTCGTCGAGAAGCTGCAGAAAGTCGGGCTTACAGAGTATGAAGCCAAGGTCTACCTGAGCTTACTGAGCGACCACTTGAACACTGCAACAAAGATATCAGAGAAGTCAGGAGTTCCGAGAACAAGGATTTATTCGGTTTTAGAGTCGTTGGAGAACAAGGGATGGATACGGATCTACTCTGGAATACCACTTCTGTTCAAAGCTGTTGACCCTCGCGAAGTCTTCGAAAAGATCCAGAAGGACTACAACGACTTTCTGGGATCAATTCAGACGACGCTCGATAAGGAGGTGAAGGAAATGAAGGAAAAATTCATGATACTGAAATTCGACATTGGGCTCGAAGGTTTGGAGGAGGAGATGAAGAAAGCAAAGACCATATGGATAAACAACGCAACATCAGATTTCCTCAAAAAGATGAAGGACACATTTAGCAAGGACGCAGAGGTGAGGGTCCTTCTCTTTCCAGGGGAAAAGAAAATCGGCGATAAGAATGTGCAGTTCAAAGAGGCCGGAGTGAAGATCGTTTGCATGGTCAGAGACAAAGAGGTGCCATCAATGTCGATCACACTCGATGAGGAAAGAACATTCACCGTATTTGAAGATCCAGTGAAACACCAGTACGTTGTAGACGAAATGTTGTACGATGAGTGTGCCAAATGCTTCCTAGAGTGGAACAACCTAGGCTGGAACGCGGCAAAAGAGGTGTGAGGTAAGACAAAATGCCAATCGTGGAAGGAAGATACGAAGCCAGGCTCTCAACCACTTTTAGCACTGTGGACGAGGGGATAGAAGAGATCAAGAGGATGATTCAGAAATCGAGGGCAATAAGGATTAGCAGCATTCCCATGAAACTGCTGGAGGAAATAGAACCGCTGTTGGTAGACAAGGACCTGAAGATAATACTACCTTTCGGCGAGAAACCCGCGGAGAATCTGAAAAGGTTAGGTGAGATTGCGACGACGAAGGCAAGGATATACGTCAACTTCAAGGGTACAGAAGCAAACACTGGCTCGATCGTCTTTTCGACAGTCGTTTTCAACGTCGTATGGCTGGGTGACGAGATATTTGACGTTTCGACGATGGAGTACGGTACGTGTGTTAAATGCCTCAGGAAGACGTTTGACATGGGTTGGAGATATTCACAGAAATGGTAGCTTTAAACCAGCATCTTTAGAGATTGCGCTGGCGCCTCCACTACTTATTTTTCTTGGACACTCTCCTCGAAAAATATTTGTGAAATAGTTTCTCCCAATCAATCTTAACCGTTATATACACGCTTGCGATGATGAAGCCGACTGTCGCTACTATGCTCCAAACGCCTCCCCCGCCCAGCAGACTGCTCATCCAACCAATCGAATAGTGCCCGCCAAAGCTAACAACAAGAGTCAATAGGATTTTGCCAAATAGGCATGAAATGAAAAACTTCAAAACATTATAACCCATCATTCCAAGAGGAATATACAAGGCATCGTCTGGTGAGGGAGTCGCAGCAAAAAAGAAAATGGCTATCATGCCATATCTTTCCGTGATCAACCTTGCAAATTCCAAATCCTTACGCTCCTTCTCATCCAGCAACCTTCGGCTTCCTCGACCGATATAGTACACCATTACCTTACCAAAAGTAGCACCCAACGCACTGCTCACACCTATTAGTATCGGATCCACAGAAGGAGACGCACTCAGCCAAAAAATCATCAACAAATAGGGAATCGGTGCAAAAAGAATCAGATTGGAAAGAAGGCTCAGGAAAAAAGAGCCAAAATAACCATACGTCCGGGCGAGATCGTACAGCCACATAGTCAATTCTTCAAGCGACAAATGAAAACCCACAGCTCCTTGTCTCGAATTTCGCTCTATGGCTGAAGAGAAGCCTTGGCGTCAACTATTCTCCAAACATCTTTCCCTTACCGATATAATTCATCAGAATCGGCGTCAGGTCGATTCCTCGAATTCTCCCCAAGCCGCCCATGGCACAGTCTATTTCAGAGTATCTCTGCACAGAGTCCGCTCTCACTCCGGGACCCATTATTGCCAATGGAACGGGATCACCCCTATGCTCCCTCACGCTGACGGGGGTAGTGTGGTCCGCCGTAACAGCAATTATGAGTTCGTCTCTATTTGTATTCTTCAGGATGTATCCAACAAGGGCATCAATCTTTTCTATCATCATGATTTTCTGCTTGACATTCCCATCGTGGCTTGCATTGTCTGCGCCTTTGACATGCACAAAGACGAAATCGTATTTCAACAAACCCTCAACTGCGGCCTTCGCCTTCGCGATGGTATCTGTCTCAACAGTCCCTGTAGCGCCAGGAACGTCTACCAAATCCATGCCAACGGCTTTGCATACTCCTCTGTATAGTGCACCTGCAGCAACACAGAGAGCTTTTATCCCATATCTCTTGGTTATCGGCTCAAGGCTCGGCAAGTTGCTTGCCCCTCTAAGAAGCACGATGTTTGCTGGTAAAAGGCCTTTAGCCCTCCTTTTCGCGTTTATGGGGTGCGACTCCAGAATCTCATGAAATTTCTCAGTCAGCGTGTTCAAGATCCTCGCTGTCCTCTCTGCTTCTCGAGACTCTTCCATCGGCACGACTCTCTGGACAGCAACATTCTCCACGTGAGGATCAGAGTTTGAAACCATCCTTGAAAGGCCAGGACCCCTCAAGACCAGAGTTCCTCTGTGTTCAGTTGAGTGTTTGAATATCACCTCGATATCTGGAAAAGACTCAAGTCTAATGCCATCCAGAGCCTTCGCCAATTCCCCCTCGCCTTCGTCAATCCTTCCAGCCCTTCTGTCCAACACGAACATGCGTTTGTCAACAGTTGCAAAGTTACCCCTAAGGCACAAGTCACCCTTTTTGATATCCAGCCCACTACCAAGGGCCTCGAAAACGCCTCTGCCTTCATAAGCCTTAAACGGGTCGTAACCAAGAAACGCAAGGTGAGCTGTATCGCTCCCGGGGGGAATTCCCGGCGATATCGGGTCCATTATCCCGCATGACCCGAACTTTGCGATCTCGTCCAGCGAAGGCGTCTTAGCTGCTTGAAGCGGGGTTAAACCACCCAACTCTTTGATAGGCCTATCAGCCATGCCATCTCCTACAACCAACACGACCTTCATAATTCACATTCTTCCTTCAGTCTGGGTTTGTAACTGTATGGAGTGCCGAGTTTTTAAATATCTTTACTAGGAAAAGAGCATAAAAAGTATGAACTTAGCTACTTATGTTTCCATGCGCGCATTTAAACTATT
>JAUQYT010000340.1 GCA_030587605.1 Candidatus Njordarchaeum guaymasense | reverse complement strand
AATGCGGAGCGCAATAATTGTCGGAACAGGTCCCAACTATGGTACGGCAGAGGAGATGGCACTGAAATTTGATGAGATGGCAAGCATCCCTGCAAAGGCAATGGTGCCGACTCGCCACTTGCATGGAGCCCTCGGATTAACCGATGAGCGCATTCAGACCGTAATTTTGGCGCCTGAAACTAGGGCATCCCGTTGGATTGAGCTGATCGCTAAGACTATTACAATGTTGAAAACCCCTTCGATGGCAATAGTGCCTGATAAAGAAGACCTGATCTCTCCGATGATGGATTATGTTATTCGTACCCCAATTTCCAACGAGCATCTGTTTGCTCTGTATGTGGTGCCAGCGATCCAAATGTATCCTTACTTTTGTGCCGTGGAACAAGGCGATGTTAATCCAGACTGTCAGCGCAGCAACATACCGAAATATGCCCGCGCGTGGCGGATGGTCCTACCGAGAGGCTCACACTAGAATGGAGTAGACAGGCGATACCAGTTTAGAATAAGGGAGGAGCGAAGAAGATGGGACGGATGAGGGTTGGTGCACTAGGCGCTCTGAATATTGATATCATTCTACATGGGACCGCTCCCTCGAATCCCGAAGAACTGAGAAGCTGGATTGGTTCCTCCCAAATCACGTTTCTGACCGCGGGGGCGGTTGGCTATTTCTCTCTGAATTTCGCGAAACTTGGATGTGACGTCCACTTGGTGTCCGTCATTGCAGACGATCCTTTCGGACGGTCTATCGTTTCATCACTGAAGAAGGCGAAGATCAGGACCGAGCACATACTGATTGAGCCCAATACCGAATCAGGTATCGGAATTTACTTACTATTGTTCGAGTCCCCAAAGCGCCCAATGACTTACAGGCTACCGACTCACCATGCGTGGCCGCCACATTTGGCGCGTGCTGCAACTAAATACTTGCTAGATACGGACCTCGTTCACTGTGGAGGGTACCTGCATTTTCCCGACCTCTGGAATGGGGAAGTGGCTAATCTACTTGCCAAAGCAAAGAGAAGAGGACTGGTAACATCATTAGACCCGCAATTTCCCCTTTCTCCGTTGGATCCACCGTGGCTCAGGGTCCTTAAACCACTACTTTCTCATACTGACATTCTATTTATCGACGAGAGCGAGGCTCTTGGAGTGTCCGGCGCAGGAACACTTGAAGGAGCGATGAAAATCCTCCCCAAAATCGGAGTCAGCCGGATTGCGGTCAAACTTGGAGAAAAAGGATGCTTGGTTTTCGACGAAGAAAGATGGATCCATCAGCCTGCCATAAAGCCTGCAATATTCGTCGACAGCATTGGCGCAGGGGATTCCTTCGATGTTGGATTCCTCTATGGGATTCTAAGAGGATACAAACCTCAAAAAGCGGCGGAATTGGCTACGTACGCTGCTTCGAAAACCATTGAAGGAGTGGGAGCGACCAATTTCCCGAGAAGAGAAGAACTAATATGATAACTCAACTCGTTGACATAATCAACATCGGTGGCTTAGTGATGGCCTGAGAAGAAAATTACAAAAGATAATTGAATATCAGTATATACTGGGGAATAAGGCATAGGTGATCTATTCCTCCTAATGAATTAATGAGAAAATTCGTTTCATTAACCATTCATGGTTGATGGAGTGGGTGGAATACAAATTGTCGGAAAGATTGTTTCTGCAAGCCAAGAAGATCGCTGAGGAGGCTGTGAAACTCGACAACACTGGAAACATCAAGGCATCGATTCCACTTTACCTCCAAGCTGCTGAGATCCTGGCAAGGATGGTGAGGTTTACAGATAACCCTACTCTCCGGGTTAAGTACAGTGAAGCTGCCAAGGCGTACATTGAACGTGTCAGAATATTGAAGACTTTATCAGCTAAGAGCCTATCAGTGGGGAAGGCAGGAAAACCTCCCGGGGCGAAAGGGGAGGAGGAAGAAGAGGCTAGAGAGCAATCTATCCTGGAAACAATCCTCACAGAGAAGCCAAATGTGAAGTGGGAGGACATAGCTGATCTTAAGTCTGCGAAACAATCGCTCCGTGAGGCAATAGTCATACCGATGTTGAGGCCTGACCTCTTTAGCGGCAAGACGAGGCGTGCTTGGCGAGGAATTCTTCTCTTCGGACCTCCAGGTTGCGGGAAGACAATGCTAGCAAAGGCTGTTGCAACAGAGTGTGAAGCGGCGTTTCTCAGCATCGACGCAGCATCTATCATGTCAAAGTGGCTTGGAGAGTCGGAGAAACTTGTTAGGGAACTCTTCCGAGTGGCCAGACAAAAGCAGCCGGCAATAGTGTTTGTTGACGAGGTCGACTCGATAGCGTCAACAAGGTCCCAAGACGAAACAGGAGGAGAGAGGAGAGTAAAGACCCAAGTCCTCAAAGAGATGGATGGAGTAAGCACCAAACCTGATGAGAAGATCCTAGTGCTGGGCGCCACCAACAGACCTTGGGACATAGATGAAGCTTTTAGAAGGAGATTTGAGAAAAGGATCTACCTTCCGATACCGGACGCTGATGCAAGGCGAGAAATTTTCAAAATAAATACCAAGGAGATCGAGGTAAGCCAAGACTTCAATTTGGATAAGCTCGTCGAAGCGACTGAGGGCTACACCGGATCGGATATTACCATGGTATGTAGAGAGGCATCAATGCAGCCCATCAGAGAACTTGATTTGTCTGGTAAGATAACGGATCCCTCAGTCAAAGTGCGCCCTGTGAATATGGAAGACTTTATGGCTGCCATAAAACGGGTTAGGCCAGTGGTCTCACCAAATGAAGTACAGAGGTTTCAGGGATGGAACGCCGAGTTCGGCGCATACTGATCAACAGCATTGCCTAGTGCGCTCACCGTTCCGAAGAGGTAGGAAGATCTTGGAGAAAGAAAAAGAAAAGGCCAAAGTGAAGAAGGAAAATCACGCGGCCGACACTGAAAAAGAGGGAATCGATGTCGAATCAGAGTTGAGAAGATTAGAGCAAGAAGTTAAGACAGAAAGTCGAGGGAGGGAAACGAAGGCATCAACTCGACAGCAACAGACCCTGAGCTCGGATAAAACCCAGCTGCTTGGAAAAGCTGCTTTTGAGTGTCCTGATTGGGTCTCCTTGCCTTGGATGAAGAGTAAGCCTGCTAGGGCTGAGGATGTGGATTCTTGGCTGAGGGACTGGTGCGACCTAGTTTTGAAGTGGTGTCAATTCGATGTTCACCATGTCGTGGGCCTAAAAGATTTCAAAGCGTCGAAACCATTTGAAGTGCTGCCAGAGATGGAGCTACGAGAGATTCTTCAACATCTTGTCGATAGAGGATTAGCGAAATGGATTGGCAAAGATAAAACAGTAGCCAGAATAATGTGGCGCTCACTTGAGGAGTGGGCGAACGACGTCTACCAATGGGCATATAATAATGGCGTGGAGATGCTTGATAGATTTGCGATTCAGAATGCAAATAAGGATTTCAGCTCTCTGCCCAAGCCGGATATAGAGAGCGTGTTGGAGATGATGGTAAAAAAGAAGATGCTTAAGTGGATAGACAAGAAGCGCGAACAAGCCAAACTGATTTATCAGTGAATGCAGGAAGACATTTTTCTGATCATCGTCTCTTCTCTGCAGTGCTGCGCATTAGGCCTGGGAAATACCAGCGGGTTCCCATTGCATAGCTGACGTCCACGCGTGCTATACCACCTTTTTCCAAGCTTCTCAGTGCTCTTTCCGCTCTTTCCCTAGGCCACTTGGTTTTGAGCATGACCTCCTCAATGGCAACCCATCCGCTGCTGGACGCGATATTCAGAATGGTGTTCGAGTCTTCACTGATCTCCACGGGGAGGAACTCGACCACTTGCACGCCAGATGGAAGGGTCTTGATGCCCGGTATTAACTCATAATCCTGCAGAATCTTCAATGCCTTAATTAGGTCTCCTAGCTGAACAAACTGATCTACTCGCTCCTTGTTGACTGTTAACGCTACTTCTGCTAAAGTGAGGATGCCACCGTTTTCCCTGGCTTTCTTGCCAGCGACTTCTAGGATCTCTACTCCTAGTGAGTTGTAGAACTTTCCGCTGCCCGTTAGCTTCTCAACTATGGTAGGCGTAGCTCTTTCGCGAGGAGGGAGCACCCCTGCTAGACCAAGTTCCTCCTTCAGAAGCTTGAGTTTCTCTCTATACTGTGGTGAGTTCATTAGCTCAGCATACTTCGTCTCGAATTCCTCAACACGTCCTCTTAGATCTTGAATATTGTTAAACATTCCCTCAAGTTCTTGGATCATTAGCTCTACTTTTTCTTTCTCAAACGCTTGCTTCAGCATTATCTTTCTCTCGATCTCGTGAAGGCCACACATTTCTCAAACGATACCCCACAAGCTTGTTGTGAATTTTAGAAACGTGATAGACCAGCGCCAAACATAGATATGCATTTTCCTTGTAAGGGAGCCGCCAAAGAGGCACATTCTATATTTCCCGCAGCCGCCTCTTGAAATCGTTGAACAGTCTGACAGCATCCGTCTCCAGTTTCTTAGTCTGGTCAGGAGCCAAGACCGCGTCGTAAGGTAGTGATGAGAGCCTTTTATGCCAGTCTCCAAGAAGACTCAGACCCCAATAGTCCTTGCGTGTAGTAGGGAAGTTTTGGAGAAGAGACAACAGTTCATCCACCAAGGGTAGTAATGATTCAACCCTTGCCATATCTCCGCCGAGCTTGGTGTAGTCGCAGAGCGTAATAAGGTTGGTAACGATCTCAGCTGTGCCCGAGGCGACATCCGCCTTAGTAACAGCTAAGCTCTCGATAAATGATTCCAATGTTTCAGGCGACTCAAGTAACTGGAACTTCTCACAGGCGAATGGATACTGCTCTACTATCCCTTCTTCCCTAAGGAACTCCTCCATTGAGATTCCGGTACTCTCAAGCTTAACCTTCGACTTCATAATGTCTTCGATCAATGACTGAACTTGGCGTTTATAGGTTGACACATCGATGTTACCCCTTTCAAAATTATTGACTAAGGAGTTCAACGTCGCTATACATGCGTATAACTCAGCCTCACACTCTAACTGCTCTGGTGTTAGCTTTCTTTTGACCAGCTTGACAGAGGAAGTTTCTTTCGTCGTTTCTCTTGGTTTTTCGGAGACTTCAAAGGATGGAGAGAGTTGGGTCGATCCAATGACACCTTTTGTTTCTTCACTTCTGAGTTTGGGAGATAGCTGACCTTCTAGCGGTTGATCCTCTACGATGATAGCACGTCCGGGCTCTTTTTTCTCCTTCTTCTTGATCGATGGTCTTGGGCGTTCTTTCTCCATGTTTTGACTTCTCCGATTATCGCTTCGGTAATTCGTTGATCGGTGGACTGTCCTGAGTTGTATCGAATATCTTCAAACCTGCGACCGACCTTAGTCAGCCGCTGCTTTATACTCCGCGTGTTTCGCTTATCTTCTTGTCTAGGAGGAATAGTTGTTTCTTATATTTCTTGTAGAGTCTCGTGTAGTCAGTTGGTGAGATATCGCCGGCTTCGTACTTTTCTTCAAGGCTCCTTACAAGGTCTTCTAGTGCTATCTTCTCGCTTTCGAGATCAAGTGCCTCTCTTTGCCTAGGGTCACTTGGTAACAGTGCGCGTTCAAGGTTGTCTGGCCCCTCTTCGGGTACGTTGTGCGCAGTTATCTTTCCTCTTAGATGAGCGACCTCTTCCTCGAGGGTGGAGATCTGTTGTTTTAACTTAGAAACCTCATCAGGTTTGCTTGGGAAACCAAGGGAGGTCGTCTGCGGAGGAGGAGAAGAAGCAGAGGGTCGGTAAGGCTGTTGAGAAGTGAATGGAATTTGAGGCGGACGCGGAGGAGTAGGCGCCACAGGTGCCCTACTGGATGGTCTTGGAGGTATTTGCGCAAACATTCCTTTGACCGTGTTAACGACCTGGTATAGGTGGTACTCTGGCTTCCAACCGGTTATGATGCTAAGTCTTAGTGTCCCGGTGGCTTCATCCAAATAGGGGTGCTCTGTGGGCGTAACCATTCTAACCTGTGGTGGAACGTTAGGGAAGCCAAAGGGGATAATTATCTCTACATCAAAGTTCACATTCCTGTAGGAGCCCCTGCCTGGAATAGAGCCTCTCCACCTTCTGAGGTCACCAGACACAGGCTTGAACTCAGGCGCCCTATTGTAGAGTAGTTGAGCTTCACGTGCTAAGATTGAATCTTCACTCAATGGGTTTTCCCCCTAAACTGAAGGATATGTCTGATGCTACCCAATCACAATATTGTTAACCAGGCTAAGTTATATAAAACAAGTAGCATTATTGAGTTATTATGCTTTCTTATGTTGCGAGGGCTTTGACGGGGGAGCCAACCGTACTAGTTTTTGAGGCTGTCGACAGTTGGGAAGACCTAAGGTCGCTCTCGGTTGTATGTTGTCAGGGGAGGTGAAAAGGAGTGCCACATCCAGTGAAGCTGAGAAAGAAGGTAGTGAACAAGATCAGAGAACACGCTCAGTCCTCCAGAAGAAATGAGGTTGCTGGTCTTCTCTTGGGGAGCATTCGGAAAAACGCTCTCGTGGTAACCGATGTTGTAACTGGTAAGCAAGTGTCATCTCCAACGCACGTAGTATTGGAAGACGAGTTCCTTGTTAGAGCCGCATTTGAATATGGTCGTCTAGGGAAAAGGAAAAGCGTTGTAGGCTGGTATCACTCTCATCCAGAGTTGGGTTGTTTTGTTTCGGGAGTTGATTTTGAAACGCAGAGAAGGTTTCAATCATTTTTCCCCGATGCAATTGGTCTGATTGTCGATCCCAGCCTGCCTGAGAAGCTAGAAGTGTTCCGCGTCGACCGGAACAAGGCGAAGGCAATTAGTGATTATACCATATCTTAGGTTACCTGTCATTGCTGAGGGTTATCGGTTTCCTTTTCACTCCTGCTTGAGTCTTTTGAGGGACTAGACGCAGAGGAGTCAGACTTCGACTCCTTGGCTTCTTCGACCTGGTTCTCAACAAATCCCTTTATCGTCTCAACGGCTTTACCAAGGCTCAACAATGTTTTCGAAATCTCATCTGGCTTTTCCAAAGAACTAGATAATGTGTCTTCGAGAGCTTTGCATAGGCGTTTAATGTCTTGCCGGAGACCATCAATGGTCTTCCTGGTTTCTTGGGTCGCCTTAACGCTTTCACTCACCTGTTTATCTATATGGTTCTGCAGCCCACTCAACTTCGCAGAGAGGTCTGTCAGTTCAGGGATTTCAACCTTGGCAGTTTTCCTGATCTCCTCAGAAATCTTCTTTTCAAGCAAGTTTATGTAGTCAACAAACTCCCTTCGTAGATTATTAGTAATGGCTCCTATGTATCGAGCCAACTCAGCCGATTCCATCCTCTGGCTCTCAACAATCTCACTGGACTTCTCCAATTTTGATTCAACGTCACCCAACTTCTCGAGTGCAGATTCAAAAGAGATAGCGATTTCCGAAACCAGTTTCTTGACGCTCAATATGTCTTTATCGAGGTCTCTGACTTTGACTAAAACGTTCTTCTTCATTTCTTCAGTGTCAAAATACATTTCAGACTCGAGCATGTTCAAGCCATCGACTACACGCTTCACAGTGTCAACAGTTGGGACATCACCTTTAGGAGTCGATATAGCATCGATCTGGATCTCTACCTTGCCCTTCTTTCCACTTGCTGGAGGCAAATGCTTTTCTTTTCCAAGAGACTCACGTTCATCCGCTTCGCGCGTGTCCCCCATAGAGCAACACCATTCAATCCTAGAAAGTACCATTTCTCTCGATAAAAGATGAACCCAACATGCGATCATAACCTGACGAGTGACATTTATGTTCAATCTCAGTTATATTTATTTACTTACCTGAGGTTAATAGAAACGTAATTTCCTTCCCCCCCAATGCTACCAACGCTTGAGTGGATACATCGTGAGAAATCCTCCGCGATTTGTAGTGAGTAGGATTAGCATAGTAGGGAGATGGGACTGGAACATAAGGATGAGGTGCATAGTCTGCAACTTGGACATAAAGGGTGGGCAGGAAATATCGCGGTGTCCCCACTGCGGAAACCTGTCACATAGGGTCCATATACTCGAGTGGTTACACACCAGAAACTATTGCCCGGCATGTAAAGAACATCTGTCAGAATCGGAACTTGAGAAATTCTTGCCTGAAGAGGAAGTAAAAGGAAAATGCCCGATATGCGGCCTAGAGATAAAGACCGGGCAGCAAGCAGCTCGTTGCCCCCATTGCGGAAACTTATCACATAGAGCTCATCTTTTCCAGTGGCTGCAATATAGAGACGAATGCCCTGCCTGCCATGAGCACTTAACAGAGTCAGAGATTGAGAAAACCGCATCCTAAGAATTGTAAGAACAACTAATACGGAAAGGTATAATAGATCAAGAATCCGTAGAAAAATCACCCGAAATAAGTACTAGGTTTCCGTGAATGAATGCAGCCAAAGCGCACGCTCAAGCACAGGAGGTAAAACACAAGAAATGATCGTAAAGATCGTCTCCGCAATTGGTGGAGACGTACTTGAGATCGATGTCCCGCCGCAGTCTACTGTTGCGGCCATAAAGAGAGAAATTGCCCGTAAGAAGAAGGTTCCCGCATCTACGGTTCTCCTTGTTTTCCAGGGTAAACAGCTAGACGATAATGTGATGCTGCAAGATGCCAACGTCGGAGATTATGACAAGCTTTACTTGATCACCAGAACCGAAGGCGGCTAGGAAACAGCAACGCAAAAGGGAGCGCAACGATTTCTATTTCAGTGTGCATTCCGATGCACAAAGGTAGCAGTGACCTCGAGGGGGGGATAACTGAGATTCTATCAGAGGACGAATATTGGGCTCGCCTCTCCATCGAAGCAAAAATGCTTGAACAAGAGGAACCGACATTTCGCCCAATAAGAGGCGATATTCGCATCTGGCGTGGCTACATACTTGGCACTGGAATCTACGAAGGAGGAGTGTTCCAGCTAGAAATAGAGATAACTAGAGGTTTCCCTTTTGAACCGCCGGTAGTGAGATGCTCAACTCCAGTATTTCATCCCAATTTTAGGGGTGAGAGAGTCTGCCTAGGCATTCTTGGTAAGCAATGGACGCCGGCTACGTCTGTAGCGGGTGTGATTGAAGCTATCCGTAACTTGCTAAACTTCCCAAATCCTGATGATCCGCTCAATCTGGAAGCCGCCGAGTTGATGCGTAAAGATCTACAGAAATTCAAGAAAGAAGCAGCAGAATGGGTTAAGAAACATGCCACATGGAGCAAACTGAAGGAGCCTAGTTGATAACATGAAGAGAAAACAAGTGGGAGAAAAAGAAGGAAGATACGACAGACAACTTATCGCTGAGAACTGGAAACAGGAGAACTTGACTTCATCAAAGGTTCTAGTAGCTGGCGTCGGCGCTCTGGGGTCAGTCATAGCGACAAATCTGGTCGTACTTGGAATTGGAGAAATGGTACTCGTTGACTTCGACACAATAGAGAAGTCTAACCTTAACAGGCAATTCCTATTCAGGGAACAGGACGTTGGCAAACCGAAAGTTGATGTCGCGGGCAAATATCTCAGTGAACTTAACCCGGATGTGAAAATCCGCGTCTACAATGATGATATCCGAGCAGTTCCCAGAGAAGTATACTCCTCCTGCAACGTAATCGTAGATTCCCTCGACACGTTTGAGGATAGGAGATGGCTAAACTCAATCTGCGTTGACACTAAGAAACCGCTCGTTCATGGCGGAATGTACGGGTGGTTCGGCAATGTCCAAGTCGTGATCCCATTCAAGACACCCTGCCTCGAATGCCAACCACTCATACCAGCTGAAAGACTGCAGAAAGCCTGCACACCACCCGGAGAGAGAAGAAAGCAGGAGAATAACGGTAGAAGAGAAAAAGAGAAAAAAAACAAGATACCCTCCTTTTCCACGGTTTCAACAGTAATAGGAGGAATTCAAGCCCAAGAAACCCTGAAGCTGATTTTGGGAGGAGAAGAAACACAACTCCTAGACAACTACCTATTCTATGACGGAAAAACTGAGTCATTCACGCATCTTGAGCTTCAGAGAAACCCAGAATGCATAGTGTGTGGAGACAAATTCCTGCTGAGAACAGTTGAGTATGCTATCGACAGAGACGAAAGCATTCGTTCCCTGAAAGACCGCTTCATTATGGGTTGGGGTCTAGTCGAGCCAATCAGAGTGATACTGAGGGGACAAATGCTACAAGACGAAACAAGGATAGGAGAACTCAGCGTTGGAAAAGAGGATGCTCTTTACGTCTATGATAGATCAATGTACAAGCCCATTCGCCTTCTACTAAGAGTACACTAGGCGACACCTCAGACGAGTCGTAGTAGAAAGCGACTAAGACTCCTCTAGCCATATTGTGTCTTGCACTTCGTCTATGTCTATACTTAGCCACTCTTTTTCCGGGGCAAAGAGCTGCTTTTCCCACGTGACCCTAACAAATGTCAGAGTCTTACACGCGATACAGTACGACTCGAAGTGTGCGCCAGCCTTGATTTCAAAGTACCTCTTGTCGGCGTCCCATATCTCTCCCCAACGGATCATACTTTTTATGATTTCTCCTTTTGAGCCGATATGGGATCTAATGGTGTTCCCGATTACCTTTATAACTTCGTCGATGACTGGTTGGATGTCACTTGATTCCTTGAAGAAGAAGTTGCCTGAACAAATTCCGTACTTGTCTCTTGATTTGTGCCTCATAGTTGGAGGTGTGAGTAGCTTCTTGTTTTTGGTAAGGTATGCGATGATTGAGTCGTGTAACTCGTCTAACAAAGGTCGCATGATTCTCATTGTGGTGAGAGCAAACTTATTTATGTGAGGGTCTTTCAGTGATTGCTGAAGAATGCAGGGTGCATGCAAACTTGTCAGGAGTCAAGATCGCGGTATCTGGTAAAGGTGGAGTCGGGAAGACTACTTTAGCAGGGACGTTGGCGAGACTGTTTGGAAAGGATGGTAACAGAGTCTTGGCGGTTGACGCCGATCCAGCCGCCAACCTCCACACGGCGATAGGCATCCCTAAGGCAACCATGAGTAAGATACATCCGATCAGTGAAATGGCGGACCTGATTGAAGAGAGAACAGGAGCGAAGCCAGGCACATCCGGTGGGATCTTCGTAGTTAACCCTAAGGTTTCTGACATAACTGACAGGTTTGCAGTCCAGGGACCTGATGGAGTAAAGCTCTTGGTGATGGGTTCCATCAAGCCAGTGGGAACTGGATGCTTCTGCCCCGAAAACGCACTAATAAGAACTCTGGTCTCACACATAATTCTTGACAGAGGAGAAGTCGTGATAATGGACATGGAGGCTGGGGTAGAGCACTTAACCAGAGGCACGGCTAAAGCCGTAAACCTCATGTTGATAGTCGTCGAACCAGGCCAGAGATCACTTGAGCTCGCTGAGACAATCAAGAGACTTACATCCAACCTTGGAATCAGAAGCATCTACCTGGTGGCGAACAAGGTCAGAAGTGGAAAGGAAGAGGAATTTATAGTTAAAGCAACCAAAGCCATGAACATAGAGTTGCTAGGCGTGGTTCACTTTGATGAAGCAGCATCTCTGGCCGACAGAGAAGGAAAGGCAATCGTGGACTTAACACCAGGGTCCACTATCATAAAAGAGATTAGAGAATTGGAATCAAAGATCAACGAGGTCTACCCATTCCAATGACTATTAAGCCTCTTCACGGAAGCTATCCAGTAAATAAAGTCCAATGAAGAAGGGTGCGGACTGTGGGTGCAAAAACTGCTCTAGTCTATAGCGACGAATTCATGAAATATGATTTCGGACCCACACACCCACTGAGACCAATAAGGCTGAAGCTCACCTTCGAGTTGCTCCGGGAGATGGGCGTACTGAAGAATTCTTCTGTAAGTGTCCACCTGCCAAGACAGGCAACTGAAGACGAACTCTTGATGGTTCATAGCAAGGAATACATTGAGGAAGTCAAAGCGTTCAGCAAAACTGGAGTCGGTTACTTAGATCTGGGGGACACGCCAGCTTTCAAGGGGATACACGAGGCAACAGCTGTAGCCGTCGGTGGGTCAATAGTGGCTGCTGACCTCGTTATGAAAGGGGAGACACTCCATGCCTTCAATCCCGCTGGAGGGCTGCACCACGCTGGAAGAGATCACGCAGCGGGGTTCTGCGTCTACAATGACATTGGGGTAGCCATAAAGCATATCCAGCGCAACTACATGGTAAAGAGGGTGGCAGTAGTTGACTTCGACGTGCACCATGGTGATGGGACTCAAGAGATCTTTTACAGTGACCCAAACGTGTTAACAATCGACCTACACGAGGATGGAAGATTTCTATATCCTGGCACTGGCTTCACCAACGAAATGGGGGAAGGAGAAGGGAGAGGATACAAGGTAAACCTTCCTTTGCCACCTCTTACAAACGGCGAGTGCTACTTGCATGCGTTTGACGAAACTGTTCCTCCGCTATTAAAGGCGTTCAAACCCCAAGTAATAGTAAATCAGTTTGGGGTTGACACGCACTTTGACGACCCACTCGCTCACTTAAGTTTGACTATGAAGACATATGGAGAACTTGCGTCAAGACTGCACACGATTGCCCACGAAGTATGTGGAGGAAGATACGTAGTGCTTGGGGGTGGAGGCTACAAACCTGAAAGCGTCGCCAGGGCATGGGCGATCATGTTCAGCAAGATCAGTGAAATCGCCATACCAGATAAAATCCCAGAAAAATGGATCAATTTCTGCAAAGAAGCACTTAGAAGAGAGCCCCCAAGCGAATTCTCAGACAGATATGAGCAACGCATAAACACTGTTGAACGCGAGAAAATAGTTGAGATGATCGAGGAAAGGATTACGGAGATCAAAACAAAGATATTCTCCTTACAAGGCATCCAACCATGAGAGCGCCCAAGATCGAGAAGAGTGTTCTCCTACAAGTGATTTTATTCACCGGGCACGTCGGTTCCGAGAAAAGTGAAAGCGAGAAAAGAAGCCTTGAAACGTATGTTTAGTAGCTGAGTCACTTGATCTTGTACTTTTTGACCCCATCCCAGTCGACTTCTACTCCGAGGCCAGGTCCCTGAGGTATCTCCACAAGTCCTTCTTTGTCAGGGGTCATCAATTGCTTAGTTAGGTATAATTCCCTTGGAAAGAAGGGTGACTCCATCCAGTCGCAGTTGCTCAGCGCTCCGATCATCTGAAGATTTGCCGCGGCAATTAATCCCATCCCGAAGATATGAGGAATACATTTGACGCTCGTGGACTCAGCCATTCCTCCGATCTTCCTGACGCAGATGAATCCACCAGATCTAGTCACATCAGGTTGAACTATGTCGTACGTCCTTTTCTCAAGGATTTCACGGAATCTATAGACACCAAAGTCGTTCTCCCCGCCAGCTATGGGTATAGAACTTCTGGATCGCAGCTCAGCGAGAGAATCAAGATCGTCTGTCGGAAGAGCTTCCTCGAGCCATTCAAGATTGTACTTTGCGCAGATGTCTGCAAGTTTCAAAGCATCTTTGATGTTGTCATAGGCTGAGTTGGCATCAGCCATTATGTGCAAGTCTGGAGAAAGTTCTCTAACAGCTTTGATGCACTCTTCGTCTGCCCTCAGCGATTTTCCAATTCTTATTTTGACTGCTTTGAATCCTTGTTCCATTGCGACCTTGACTGTATTGGCAAGTTGCGCCGGTAGGAACCAAAAAGTGAGACTAGCATAAGCGGCGACCTTTTCTTTATGCCCACCAAGAAGTTTGTGAATAGGTTTACCTAGGGTTTTGCCTATTACGTCCCATAATGCGACTTCCGTGACGCTCGTAGCCTGAGGTATACCAAATAGTATCCTATTTGTGGTGTTGTACATGTCTCTCCATATTGCCTCAACTTGGAAAGGGTCTTTTCCTAATAGCATTGGCTTAAAGACGGTGTCTATGTAGGTAGCCAGAGCCAGATCCGAGATGGCAAAGTGAGTTAGCGCTGTTCCTTCTATTCCTTCATCCGTCTTGATAGTAACGAAAGTCCCGGTAGCTTTAATCGTTGGCATCACGCCTATCTTCAATGAAAAAGGCAGCCTTACAACAGTGGTTTGGAGATCAGTTATCTTCATCTTGAACACCAACTGCCATAGATGACTGCAGCCTTCCTCTTTATCTCTCCCATTGTTCTCTTAATAATCTGATTTCTTACGCAGAGTCTGTCATTCTCAATTCTGATCAATCAGATAACTTTAAGGGTTTCTCATATTTATGTACTTAGTCGACAGGTTTCTTTTCCGATTACATGATCTCAAAAAAAAGAGTTATCAACAAGGTTATTTTCATTGATTGATGACTGGCATACAATGGGCGAGTGGAGATGATTACGTAGATTTGGGTGGAGACACTCCGACCCTTGACAACTATTTCCGGCCGACTGCAAGTACAGAGAAAGAGTACGCACCAGATGAGGATAGTGGTGGTAGGAAGCGACGCGAAGGAGAAGATGAACTCGTAGCTGACCTCACGGAGGAAGATCTCGGCTACGAGCCTGAGGAGGAAGAGGCTGAGCTTAAGCTTGAGGGTATAAGGGGGCAGCGGTACGTACTCAATAATACTCCGCCGTCTGTTCTTCTATCTGTTAGATATGACGGGGATTCTAGGAAAGCATTCGTGAAGTTGTATGATTCTGAGAAGAAGCAGCTTTACTTTTGGTATGATGACACAGGTCATCTTCCTTATTGTTTCACAGATATCTCTCCCCAAAGTATCAGGGGAAATCGTCGCGATATCATGAATCATCCAGGTTTTAAGGATCTCGAAACCGTCGACAAGTATGATCTTCTGTTAGATAGAAAGGCTAAGGTTACCAAGATTGTGGCTTCGGATCCGCTGGCTATTGGTGGTAGGAATGACTCGATAAGGGAGCTCATACCTGACAATGTATGGGAAGCGAAGATACCCTACCACATATGCTACATATATGATAGAGGACTCACTCCGGGGATGTCTTACCGGGTCAAGGATGGGAAGCTCCTTACTGTGGACACAAAGATACAATCTGGAGTACTGCGTGATTTCACCGAGATATTCAAGGATGAGCCCAAGGAGTTCAAAGAGCTGATTCCTCGTCTACTTCCATACTTTATTGAGCCCACTCCCGATATTAGACGGGTTGCAGTTGACATCGAGGTCCACACCCCGATAGCGGATCGAATACCTGACCCAACTAAAGCTGAGCATGAAGTCTTTGCAGTATCCTTAGCGTCAAATGATGGACTGAAAGAAGTCTATCTGCTGAAGAATGAAAAACAGGCTAATGAGTATCAGGCACTAACCAATTCCTCTGGTAGTCGAGAGTTTGAGGTCAGGTTATTTGACAGCGAAGTGAAACTAATAGAGAAAACCTTTGGGGTCTTAGACGAGTATCCCCTAGTTGTGACTTTTAATGGAGACCTCTTTGACCTGCGTTATCTTGCACATAGAGCACGTAAACTGAATGTGGACTTGGCGAAGATCCCAATAATCTTGACAAGACAAAGAGCAGCGTTGAGGTATGGAGAACACATAGATCTTTACCAGTTCTTCTTCAACCGTTCAATCCAGGTTTATGCTTTCTCGAACAAGTATAGGGACGTCTCACTGGACACTATATCACGAGCCTTGTTAGGAGAAGGGAAGCTGGAGCTCACTAAACCCATTATACAGCTTTCGCCTCAGGAACTAGTGCAATACTCGTGGCAAGATGCTAAGATAACATTTAACCTGACACATTTCAACGGCAACATTGTTCTCAACCTGATACTTCTAATTATGAGGTTGTCGCATCTACCAATAGAGGATGTGACAAGGCAAGCTGTATCAGCCTGGATTAGGAGCTTGTTTTACTTCGAGCACCGTGCGCAGGGATACCTAATCCCGAGACCTCAAGACATATCCAAGTTAAAAGGGCAGGCTGACACAAAGGCCCTGATCAAGGGTAAGAAGTACTTAGGTGCAATAGTAGTTGAACCACGCAAGGGAGTGCACTTCAATGTAGCGGTACTCGACTTTGCGTCCCTGTACCCAAGCATAATTAAAACGAAAAACCTGAGCTATGAAACCGTAAGGTGTCCTCACCAAGAATGTAAGGGAAACAAGATCCCAGAGACCACTCACTGGGTCTGCATCAAGAAACGTGGAATATCGTCACTCCTAATCGGATTTCTGCGAGATACAAGAGTAAGATGGTTCAAGATCAAGGCCAAAGACAAGAGCTTGAATAGTGATGAAAGAAGTCTTTACGACGCTGTATCCCAAGCACTGAAAGTCTTCTTGAATGCTAGCTATGGGGTTTTCGGCGCGGAGACATTTCCACTTTACTGTCCTCCCGTAGCAGAAAGCACTACCGCCGTCGGCAGGTACGCCATAAAGAAGACCATTGACAAGGCGAAAGAGATTGGAGTTGAAGTGATATACGGAGATAGTCTGGCGTACGATCGGAAGATCTTTGTCCAGACCCCAGAAGGCGATGTTTGGCTTCAGCAAATAGGGGAATTCGTCGACAGGCATATGGATCAAGCTGGCAGGTATAGGACACTAGCATATGAAAATGAGATGACCAAATTCCAGCCAATAATACGGTTGATCAGACACAAGTATAATGGACAAATGTTGAGGATTGTCACTCAACACGGTAGAACTGTTGTGACCCCACAGCATTCAATCTACGCTTACAAGGATGGGAAAATAGAGCTTTGCGATGCCAAAGAGCTGAGGAAGGGAGATCTTCTGATATCTCTAACGAATCCCATCATTGAGTCGATGCATGATGAGAAGTATGTCTTTGATTTGGCAAAGCTCAATTGGGGGAGATACAAGAACAGTGTTATGCTTTGGAAGGACAATCTTAGATTCCCAAGAGAAAAGGGATTATGTCCCTATTGCAATAGGCGCGTAGTTTGTCTCTCATCCCACATCCACTATGCCCATTCAGAGCGTAGACTAACCTTGTTTTCTAATGTTGATTGGAGGTTCATAGGAGGCAGGAATGCCAAATCCGAAAGAATTCCCAGATTCATCAAACTGACGACTGATCTAGCTTGGATCCTAGGATTCTATTGCGCCGAGGGCTCAACCTCAGATGTCAAGACGACTAGCGGCAGGAAATATATTCTGTCTTTTGCTGGACAGAACAGGCGATATATCGAGAGAATAAAGGTGTACTTTGATGAACTCTTGACAAAGAACTTGAAGATCATAGAGAACACAGACAAGAGAACTGGAAAGCCAATATACTATTATCGTATTTCTGGTATTCCTGTCATCGCCCTTTTCTCAGAGGCATTTGGGTGTGGAATTCGATCATCTGGCAAGAGGGTTCCTAACTTCATTCTTAGTTCTGAGGAAAGCCTAAGGAGAGCTTTCATCGAAGGATACTTTGCTGGGGACGGATATACAGTGCTAGCCCCGGGGTACAGGACTATTTTTCCTGAATTTGCGACTAAGAGTCTGGATCTGGCGATTGGCGTACAGCTGATCCTCAAATCCTTGGACTTTGGCAAGACAAAGTTTGGGAAGCAACTCAAGCACTTATACTGGAAGCGGCGAAAGGACAAGCCTGGGGTAGTTCAAGTAAGGCTGCAAGGAGCCAAAAGCAATGAGAAGGAAGGTGAGAACTTCTGTTTAACCAGAATAACGGATATACGCAGAATGAAATATCGTCACCCCTATGTTTACGATATTGAGGTTGAGGGAGCCCACAATTTTGTCGACGCTGAAGGAATGATACTTGTCCACAATACGGATAGTGTGTTCTTGAAGAACCCAAGCGAGGCTCAGATAAAAGAGCTTTTTAAGTGGAGCGCAGTGGAATTGGGAATTGAATTGGAATTAGATAAGAGGTACAGGTACCTGGCTTTAAGCGAGAGAAAGAAGAACTACTTGGGAGTCTACGAAGATGGAACTGTTGACATAAAGGGGTTAACTGGAAAGAAGAGGAACACGCCAGGTTTCCTCAAACAGGCGTTTCAGGAAATGGTTCAGGCCTTAGCTCAGGTACACTCATCAGAAGACTTCGACTTGGCACGGAAGAGAATCAAGGAAATTGCTCGTACATGCTATAGGAAACTCGAAAAACGGGAATACTCTTTGGACAATTTGGCGTTTCGCATTGAACTCACGAAGGCTTTGGAAGACTACAAGAAAACAACGCCCCAACATGTAAAGGCAGCCAAGCAACTGCAAGAGGACGGAGCAGAAGTCAAGGCTGGAGACATAATCTATTTTGTGAAGGTCAAGGGGCCGGCAGGCGTAAAGCCAGTTAAACAGGCAAGCGTAAACGAGATCGACGTGGAGAAGTACAAGGATCACATTAAAACAACATTTGAACAGGTCTTGGACGCACTCGGCATCGAATTCCACGAAATAATGGGCTTCTCAAAATTAGATGCATTCTACTAATTATCGTTACGTGACTTGCAGATGATTCAGTATACGCTTTCCCCGCAATTTGGACAATACCTAGCTCCGAGAGGTATCTGTGCTCTGCAGTGAACGCATCGATCTGTAGAGTCCCATCTTGTTTCTCGTCCATCTCCTCTGCCACCGAGCGTTGGCGACATGTTACTTGGATGGATCCAGTCACTCGCTGTTCTTTCTCTCTTATCCTCGTTGCTAGGAGATATGACGCTATCTTTCTTGGTGGGATCGCCAAAAATCAGGCTTAAGTCAGTCGGACCGTAGGACTTGTCTTCCAAGGATGAAGCGTCTGAGGAGTCTCCACTGCCAGCAAAACCCTTAGATCTCCAATAGTAGGAGCTCGTGTCAGTCTTGCGCTGACTTGTTTGATCAATACTTCTTTCCTCATCTGTTTGTCCTGTCGCTTGGTATGCCAGCAGCTGGTTCTTCAGAGAGGAGGGGTCGGTAATCTTCTTGGATGTGTCTACGAACATCTGGTGGCAAGCTGATTTGATCTGTTGATAGTCTTCGATTGTTAGGTTGAGAAGTTCGAGTGCGCCGTCTCTATCCATGCATTTCTTGTCTGGGCTGCAGCAATACGCTAGTGAACCGAAACACGTTCGTAACATCGCCAATTCCTGAATACTCCTTGCTATGGGCTGTATACGACTGTTGCCAATTACGAGAGAGGTCCCATCGACCTTCACATCTACGTATGTCGTGCCGACCAAAGCATCGATGACTTTCTGTGCGTCGTAAGCTCTCCCATTAATGATTATGATACCTTTCGCGGAAGTTACGTCCAATGAAGCACCTCCCGCGTACTAATGAAGGCAGAAGGTCAATATATCTCATTCTGCTTCCAAGATGCGAACACTGACTAGTAGCGGAAAAAAGTAATACCTAGAGAAGATCAGCAGAATATCCTTAACCTGAAAAAATAAATCAGAAGCAAGGCGTTCGATTAGATAAGAATTCTTCTTTGGTGAAAAGCAGTGGCAAATAATCGACGCTACTGGAGAACACCGCTGATATCCTCTTCAGAGAGCTGGGATTCAGGGAATTCACTACCGCAGAATGGACACTTCACATATTTGCATCCAAACGATGATGAAGGGCAACCTCTACAAGCAAATGCTCTTCCGTATGAAAGATCAAAGACTCGGTGACACTTTGGGCAGGCAACCATCGTCGATTCCTCGCTATCTGAGACAACCTCTTGTTACGGATATTAATATTTCTCAGCGCGAAATTATCAATAAAATAAAGAGAAGAGGAAAGTCGAGAGTATTCTTTGCTTCCTAGCTCTCGATGTATATAGATGGGCGATAAGGCTGAGCAAAAGGCGCCTTCTTTGCGGGATCGTAAATGTTCTTGTCCTCTGCATCAAGAACTCTGAATTCCGCGGGGAATTGGTTTTTCAGGAACTTCAAAGCATCTTCTAGTATTGATCTTTCATTAAACTCAGCTTTGACTCTGCGTTCGACTAGATGTCTTGGCATAACTTTTATCACAGAGCTGTATGCGCTCTGGATGTACTTGGCTATTTCTTTCTCCTTGCCCTTGGCATACGGTTTAGACATAGCCTCTTTTATTATTGAGCTAACATTGGTGATTTCGCCTTTTGAGACTGTTTCCAACATTAGCTTGTAGACATCATGCATCCACTTGGGGGATGTGTAGTAGAAGATTTTTTTCGGTTTGATGCTGGTCACCCTTATTATTTCTCTGGTGTCCTCTGATACTTTCATTACGTAGTTCTCTTGTTCTTCAGCTTCGATGTCGACTAGTTTTTCATTTGGAGACGGCCAACTTGTGGTGGAGACAAATCCTTTTCCGTTGAACTTCTCCCAAGCCTCCTCACAAATGTGAGGAGCAAATGGTGCCAATAGCTTGATCCAAGTGTCCACTACGTTGGTCAGAACGTAGTTGACGGCGGTGGCTCTCTTTCTGTCGATGTCTTCTTTGTCAACTCCCTCGGCACTGATTCTTCTGAGATACCAGTTCAGATCCAAGTCCAATAGGAAAAATGATTGTTGAATGCCTTCCCGTACTTCGCAGTTCTCCATAGCTTCAGTTGCCTGAGCAATGCGGTATTGCAGGACGGAAAGCATCCACCTATCTATGCTCAGTAGTGGCAGAAACTGTTTGGTTCCTGCACCTTTCTCGTCATCGGGTTCCTTCGATGTGACTTCGACTACGAAGTTGTAGAATTTCTCAAGTCTCTCCCGGATGGTATCTGCTAGAGAATTGCTGAAGTTTGCGTCCGAGAGGAGTTCAGCTGAGCCCAAGACAGCGATTTTTATTGTGTCCGCTCCGTAGCGCCTGACAGCGTCCCGTATGGGTATTATGTTGCCGATGGATTTGCTCATCTTCTTTCCTTCCATTAGCACCATTCCATTGGTCACGATTTGCCTTGGCCAGTGGACTTCAGGGAAGATGGCTATATGGTTGAAGATGAAAAACGTCAGATGGTTCGGGATTAGCTCTGTGGCGGAATGTCTTGAGTCTAAGGGATACCAGTAAAGGAGTTCTCTCCTCATAGATTCTAGTACATCCTTGGGCAGTCCAACTTCGCTGACCAACTTGGCCGGGTTACCTTTGCCTAGGAATACGTAATCGAACACGTTGTCATTGAATTGTGCTTCCTTCAAGTCATGCTCTCTTATGTGCTTCGCTATCGTGTAATATGCCATGTATATGGTCGAATCGGAAAGACTTTCAATTGTCCATTCAGGAGCTTGGGGCAACTTTGTTCCTAAGCCGGACTGCCTAGCGCATGCTCTGTACCTTAGCCACTCTATAGTATTCCTGTATTCTTGTCTTAGGTCGTCTGGGACTATCCGCATTCGCTCGAAATGTTGACTGACTGTTTTCTTCCATTCAGTGTCTCCGTAGTTGATGAACCATTGATTCTCAACAACTTTGACTACGCATTCGCTCCCACACCTGCAACTAACGGGACCAGTCAGCTCAAAGAACCTTTCAGCAGTTCCTTTCTTCTCGAGATCGGACCTGACTTGATCTTTCGCCTTTGAGACTTTCATCCCAGCATATTTGCCCGTGTTCTCTTTCATTGCTCCCTCATTGAACTCTTTCAAATAGACTTCCTTCGTGGCTTCTTCAGCTTTCGGGTCTATCTGGGATTTCACATTCATCCGCTCGACTACGTCCACGGCAGGCCACTTGGAGTATCCGCTGACCTGAACAATTGAGATTGGGGAGATCTCCTTGATTTTCGAGGGATCTAATCCGAATTGCTTTGATAACTGTTCTAGGACGTCGGCCTTTTTCAGGTCTCTTAGGGCTAGGTAGTCGTAAGGTGCGTGTCCAGGGACACTCATCACTACTCCCGTACCTGTCTTCGGGTCAACAAATGACGCTGGAAGAACAAGGCACTTCCCTCCCGTCTCAAGGTTCAAAGCAACTTCTCCAACCAAGTTGCTTCCACGCATCGTTTCTTGTGTTGAGATGTCAACCTTCTTGGATTGATACTTTAGTTTTTCAAAGCATTCTTTAGAGGCCAGCCATTTCTCTCCGTCAACCTCAGCAATGCGGTAATCAACCTCAGGGTTAATCCAAATATTGGTTACACCGAAAATGGTTTCTGGGCGGTAGGTTGTTACTGGAAGCACTATTCCGTTACTTAGTTTAAACTTCAACAGGGTGACTTCAGCTATCTCAGGTTCAATATCACCCTGTGTATCATGCTGACCTACTGGGTTGTTATCGGACGGGCACCAACCAACAGGGTGTGTACCTTTAACAAGGTAACCTTTGCTACTTAATCTCCTGAACTGCCATTGAATGAACTTATTATAGATCGGATCTATTGTAGTGAACTCTCGTCTCCAGTCTATTGAGTAGCCCATTTCCTTCATTCCAAGTCTTAACTCATTATGGAAGTACTTGGCTAGTGTCAGAGGATCGCTAAATCGCCTTATGACATCAAGTGGAATATGAAAGATTTTGTTGAACTCGTTGATGAGTTCGTTGTCTTGTTTGGCGACTCTCTTAGCCATGCCCAGGATGGGTGTTCCAGTGTAGTGGAAGCCCTGTGGGTAAAGAACGTTGAATCCTCTCATTCTCTTATAGCGTGCCACTATATCGCTGGCAGTATAATTTTCTACATGGCCAGCATGTATTCCCACACCACTGGGGTAGGGAAACATATCCAGCACATAATATTTGGGCCTGGAAACATCGCAGTCTTTTGCCTTAAATGTTTTATGCTCTTGCCAGAACTGCTGCCATTTCTTCTCAATCTCGCCAAAGTTATAAAGACCT
>JAUQYT010000276.1 GCA_030587605.1 Candidatus Njordarchaeum guaymasense | reverse complement strand
TCATACCTTTTGTATTCCTCTTTCTCCACCAAGTCCATCGGAGGATTAATCCACTGGTTTTCCACGCCCATTGGAACATGAGTCATGTGTTCCATTCCACAAGCAATCGTGAGGTCTGCATGACCCGTCATAATTTCCATGGCGCCAAGGTGTAGTGCAGACATTGAGGATCCACACTGTTTGTCAACGAAGACTGCTGGAACATCATCCGGCAGATGAGCCAGCATCGTGACTGATCGGCCTCCATACGTCCATTGTTCCCACACACCGAAGGCACACGCCACCTGAACCTCGTCAATTTCGTGTGGATTAACGCCGCTTCTCGCTACGATTTTCTCTATAAGCATGGCAGCGACGTGATCCATTCTCAGACTGTTGAACTTGTCCCGTTCGGGTTCTCTTGGTCTTGATCGAGAAAATGGAGATCGTAAATAGTCAACTATCACGGCTTCTTTCATTCAATATCCTCCTTCTAATATGAGAGCTTAGACATTGTTTTTGTAGCTACTATTAAAGGTAACTTAGAAAAAGAGGCTGGGAGAAACCGTTGTCTCTCAAGGTCAGAATAGATCTCGTGGGTTTACATCCTTTTCAGAAGATATCTCATGATTGTCAACATCTGCATCTCAGTTGTCCCCTCGTAGATCTCAGTTATTTTGGCACAGCGATGGAAGCGTTCAATGTGGTAGTCGCCCATGTAGCCATATCCTCCATGAATCTGAATCGCTTGGTCTGTAACCTCCATGGCTACTCTGCTTGCATATGCCTTTGCCATTGAAGTAAGCATTGGATCCGTCTTCTTCTGATCAATCAGCCAAGCTGCCTTGTATGTGAGCAATCTTGCTGCCTCGATTTTCATAGCCATCTCAGCCAACTTGAACGAAATAGCTTGAAACTGTATGATTGGACTTCCGAATTGTTGCCTCTCTTTTGCGTAGTTGAATGCCCGTTCAAGGGCTCCTTGCGCCATGCCGACTGCCTGAGCTGCAACTGGTGCTCTGCTAACATCGAAGAACCCCATAACTTGATAGAAACCCTTGTTTAGCTCGCCAACCAGATTGCCATTAGGCACTTTAACGTCACTGAACGATACTTCACCAGTGACGGCAGGTCGAATCCCCATCTTGTCCTTGAGTTTGTTAACGTCTATTCCAGGCGTGTTTTTGTCCACTATGATTAAGCTCTCGCCTCTGTATGAAGGCGTAACTTTTGGATCTGTCTGACAAAGTACAATGAAGAAGTTTGCGACGGGGGCGTTCGTGATAAAGGTTTTTGACCCATTGATCAACCATGCGTCCCCATCCTTCACTGCAGTGGTGTCCATTCTTGAAATGTCGCTTCCGTGAGCAGGCTCAGTGAACGCTCCAGCCGATAGAAACTCACCGCTGCACAAAGGTGGAATGTATCTTCTCTTCTGTTCACTCGTTCCATGCTCCATTATTATGTCACTGGCGAAGGTCCCAGACATCACAGCAACACCCAATCCGGGATCAGATCTGCACATCTCTTCAGTAACCAAACACTCCTCTAAGATGCCGTATCCTTGTCCGCCATACTCCTCGGGAAACCTCAGACTGGTAAAGCCCAACCTAGCAGCCTTCTTGTAAAGATCTGTTGGATGCTCCTCCTTCCTATCAAACTCCAATCCTATCTCGGGTGTGAACTCCTTTTGACAGAACTCTCTAACGGCTCTTTTGATGTCCATCTGCTCTTCGGTTAATTCGAAATTCATTCCTTCACTCTCACTTCATGCTCATCTTGAAACCTTAAGAGATACACTTCGTACTTAAAAGTTATGCGCACCGAATTGCCTTCCAATTATGAGAATGGGCATTTTGATCGGAGGTTCTGCTTAGTTTCACTACAAGCAGATAATCAAATACCAAAAAAGAGATCGCAGAAAAAAGAAGTATTGATGATGTTCACGCTATATGGAGAGGGAGTTTTCTTCTGATAATCTCTTCTGCTTCCTTCATTATTCTGTCGATGAGCTCTTTTACTGTTGGTATATCGTCTATTAACACCTGCACTTCGCCAGTTAAGACTGGGGCGTTTTCAGTTTTTCCGCGCATGTAAGAATCCGCCCATGAAACTTTTGTTTTCGCCTCAATCACCATTGGATTCTCAGATTTCTCTTCAAGGCTGCCAGGTAGACTATCAAGCAATTTCTGAAGGTTTAACGAGTATTGATTCTTGAGGACTCTAATCGGACCGAATACTCCCGCGGTCACTATCGTGTCTCTCTCTTTTCCTTTTAATACAGCTTCCTTGTATCCCTGGGCGAAGTCGCTCTCTTTGGTGGCAATGAATCTAGTACCCATATAGATGGCTCCTGCTCCAAGAGATAATGCAGCCACTAGCCCTTTTCCATCGCACCACCCGCCAGCAGATAGAACAGGAATTTTCACAGACCTCCTTACGGCTGGAAGCAGAACGGTTGTATGAACTGGATCCCACGCTACGTGTCCTCCAGCTTCGTGTCCAGAAGCGACTACCGCGTCTACTCCTGCTTTTTCGGATTTTTGGGCGTGATATACCGATGGTACTACGTGAACGACAGCTAGTCCCGAGTCCTTAAGTCTTTTTGTGTAAAGATCTGGACTGCCAGCCGAGGTAATCACAACCTTCAGATTTTTTGCCAGTTTCGGATCCTTTTCTCTCTCCTCAATTATGGCATCTATTAGGTAGCCCGCATCGGGTTGTTCTCTAGCCACACGTACGTTTACTCCGAATGGTTTGTTCGTGAGTTTACTGACTTTGCGTAGTTCTTCTAGGGTGCTGACGCCTAGTTCCTCTTCCATTGCAAGGGTGCTTTCGACGAGCTTTGGTGCAAAATCATGGACTTGCTTGAAAAATTCTGGGTCTCGTTCCTTAAGGTAGAGGAAAGTGCCTGTGTGGCTGATTACTCCTAATCCTCCCGCGTTGGAGACGGCTGCGCACAACTTGGTTGTTACGAAGGGTCCCATAGCGGCTTGAACTATCGGATATTCTATTCCAAAGAGTTCGCTGACATCTGTTTTTTTAAAGACCATACCTATTCACCTTTCAATGTGCGCAGTATTTCTGTCTTCACCATTTTATAAGCTTATCAATACGGACAACAAGATACGACAAAGCTTAAATGCTGAGTTTACGACTATCTCGTTCTACAACTTTAGCAAAAGGTGATGTAGAAATGGGAAGAGTGGTTGATGGCTATAAAGAGTTTGTCAGACTGGCTAATGAGGTTGCTGAAGCAAAGGAATTAATGACTGGATGGGACAGGGTGGTACAGTTTATCATAGAGGGAGACGATAACTTCTACATAAAAACGGAGGGTGGCAAAGCTTCCTTCAATCTAGGAGAACACAAGTCACCTAACGTAACGTTGAAGGGACCAGAAGAAGTCTTCTACAAGATGTTGACCGGAGAACTGGACCAGACCAAAGCGTACTTTGCTAAGCAGTACAGCATCCAAGGCTCCATGGGAGACGCTATGAAATTTGGGCGTCTAGGCACAACAGTTCAAAAAGCAAGAAAATAAGACAAGCACACACAACAAAGAACTTAGAGGTTGCATTCATCAACTGGTTTACTTACGTTAAGGGTCAAATTAATTCGCGTGATACTAACTATTCACAGAAACCTTGACGTTAAGGTTAAGCGGGCAGGAATAAAATGAGAAGAATGAAACTGATAGAGATTTGTTTCCTAGTTCTTTTTACGGTAGTCCTGATTGCCTCAGCTGTATTCGGCGCGGTCTTAAATATGCCGCAGGTTTCACTGGCTCTATTGTTGATAGACTTTCCAGTCGCTGTGATGATTGCTTTCTTTGCTAGTCTAAGTATTCGAGAAGAAGAAGAGGAAAAAGAGAAGTTCTGAACTATCTAGTTGAGGACCATTTTGGTGGTCTTTTTTTAATAAATGCGTCGTGCCCTTCTCTGGCTTCTCCAGTTTCGAAGAGTGTTATGAGTTCCTCAACGGAGCGTTCCAGATCCTCTAGTTGGAATTGTTTGTTCATAATCCTTTTTATTGCCTTGATTGATGTTGGCGCAGAGAGCATAATCTTATTCGCAATTTCTTTGACTGTATCTTTCAATTTCGCAGCTGGCACCACCTTGTTTACCATTCCCATGGACTTCGCTTCCTTTGCGGTTATCGGTTTTCCAGTTAACATCAGCATGCTTGCGTTGAGTTTACCTATTATGCGAGCGCCAATCGCACTTGCAACAGGGGGTAAAACACCTATGCGGGCTTCGGGCACCGCAAACACGGCTTCCTCGGATGCGATAACCAAGTCGCAGAGCATGGCAATTTCACAACC
>JAUQYT010000195.1 GCA_030587605.1 Candidatus Njordarchaeum guaymasense | reverse complement strand
CCGAAACGCGCCAACTATCTGAAGATGATACCTACTATATGCTCACACTCGACCCTACTCAGAGGGATCACCGCATTCTCGCCTTACTAATTGACTATACGTCTTGGCGTGGAGAATGCGTTTTCTACAGACCGGACGACAGCCAGAAGTATTGCAGCATTGCTCCAAGGTTCAAGATTCTAGGCAGAGACTGTAGCGGTAAATGCTTCGTTAATGGATTGACTTGCCCGATCATTATCGAATACCTTGAAGACCAGAAGTCAGAAGACGACCGCACGAACGACTGACAAAGAGAGGCATGACGCAGCGAATGCCCTCATGGCTCTTTGAACAATTTGAGCGTGCCAAGGCGGAAATTGAGAAGCGGTTCTCAGTTAAGTTGGTGCTTGGCTTGGGCTCCTTAGATTCCTACCCTGGCCTCTTTGAACGATGGACACTATTCAACGTTGTTAAGGCGATAACAGGCGACGAAGCAGGCGAACTATACGGTGCCAACAGCCTTGTGGAAAGGAATATCTTGAACATTGTTGCAGGAGACGTTCATCCCTCGGGAAAAATCCGCGGGGCAAACGTTGAACTCGTCGGAATGGGAATGGCGCCAACACTCACATTTTCATCGCAACGTCTCAAGACTTCGATCTGGTATGATAAGTATGTGGGCGTCTCCGCAGACGGCAACTACTGGCCCCGCCCAGACATCGCCATAAGGTCGGGCGCATACGATGTTGTGAAGTCAGTCAGGTTTGAGACAAGAGCAGAGACCAGAACCTACGAGGGAGGTTACGAAATTAGGCGAGGACGTATAGAGTCAGAGACTGTCAAAGGCTGGCGCTCGTTGAGTGACCTAGTTCAAAGCAACCCCCAACTCAAGGAACACTCCAATGAGCTTGTACACAACTTCAAGATCACGAGGGACAGGTTCTCGGTAGTTTCCACAGATACCGAGGAAATAGTAGCCGCTGCGGGGCGACCTTCTGAGGCGCTACATTCCGACGATAGTGAATACGTCCACGGAGAAGTTGAAAGCGATGATAGCGTGATTCCATGGGCAAGGAAAAAATCGTTCACGCAACCAAACGTCATAATAGAATGTAAGTCAGGTCTATTGACCCCACACGCAGTCGACCAACTGATCACCTACAAGAGACTTTTTTCTACTTCCCCCTTGATCCTCACAACGACAAGACTCCTTGATCAGGAAGTTCTAACGAAGCTACACGCGCATCGCATACAGTTTATTACTCCTCCTGCGAGTCTCGGAGAAGACTACGTTGCTGCGTTGGCGGAGAAGTTTGCGGAGGTGAGGGAGAGTTATTGAGAAACGTAAAACGCTTGCCCTCCTCCTATCTTTAATGATAGTAGCACTTATGAGCTTCTCCGCCATCGGACACACGGCAGCTCCCCCTCCGAGGAATACTAAGGTTGCCAAGAACATGGCTTTGTGGCCACTCTATGCCTCAAGAACGGTTACGACAGTCGAAGTCTCGAACAGAAACCCCCTCGTCGGAGACCTTGTCAATGTCACAGTTGAGGTAAGGGACTCCCTAACATTGAAGGGCATCTCTTCTCTTTTGGCTGACCTGGAAGTGATCTCGCCCGGTGGGAACCTATTGTTAAGGGAGGCGCATCTAACCGACGGGAATGGCCTCGCTCAGTATAGTCAGATGCTCCTCACCGAACTCGGCGAACATCACATAACAGTAAAGATCAGTAATGGCGAAGAAAACATTTCAAAGATCACAGACACATTCAAAGTCAGCCACCGGGTCGAAATGGCTGATGCAATACCTGAGATCCACGTAACGCAGGGAGAACAGACGAGCCTCGAACTCAACCTAACTTATGCATCAAATTCCCCAGAGGACATGATTCTGAAATTGGTTGGTGAGCCCTTCCTGTCAGGCATCTCTGGCACCAAGACTCTGAAACACGGTCACAACAACGTAGCCTTCGCAATTATAGTCAACGAAACAATTCCAGTTGGCGAATACAACGTTTCCCTACTTATCATGCCAACTACAGCGAAATACACAACAGGTTGCTACAACATCAAACTCATTGTGACCCCGGCTTACGAGGTGAGCATAGTTGAAGCGCCCAGCGTTGTAGCTCAAGGTTCAACACCCCGACTAGTAGTTCAGATCAAGAGTCACCGATCAGTCGCGGTTGCCGCCATGTTAAGGATAGACAGCTACAACATCCTTATGAAAGGCGAAGCAACAACTATTATACTCTCTGAAGAAACGAAACAAGTCTCCTTGGTGATCGATGAAGCGTCTACTTCGCCTTATCAGTGGGGTGACGGGAAGATCAAGATAGCTTTGGTGAGAAATGGTCTGCCCGTGGCGGAGTCATCATCTTTCACGATATCAGTCTCACCAAGCTTCGCAAGTGTACTCATTGGCTATGTCCTGCCTGTAGCGCTGCCTATGTCTATTGTTGTCGAGAGGTCAAGAAAGATGAGAATCAAGTTCGCGGCAGCAGGTACGATCCTAGGAGGCACTATCTTCTTCTCGGTTGGTGTTATGATCTGCCAATCATTGTTTATGATAGTGCCACTAACAATGCTCACGTTGGGATGCTACATTGGCGCTGCAGCGATCAGACAGGTTTTCGACTTACCTTTGCCGAAGGGATACAACTGGATTGCTCTCTCACGGGCAAAAAAGATGAAAAGACGGTGCTAACAAGGGTGGAACAATCCCAACTTGATAGCCATCCATCTTCGAGGTTTTCCTCTTTCGTCTTATAAGGGATGGGCTGTTAACGCTTGGTCGAATGTCAGAGTGCTGTAGAGAGAAGAGGAAGCTTGTTCCCTGTTCCAAGTGATCTTGTGGGTTCCCTGTTATTCTTAATAGGCATTCCGTTTCTACTGGCTTTTTCATTTTTCTTGTTCCCCAAAGTCCTCCATTCCATTTCATGTCTCTCATCAAACAAGCGGGACGACGCCAACAGAAGGGCTGAGCTGTTGCGACTTCTACTATTGGGTGAGCTAATGGATTCATGTCTACTCGATCCGGATTCTAGTGATAAAGGTGTCTACAGAGATAATGAGCAAAGTGAGAACGACATGAGCGGTATAACAGACCATGGTCAGGAAAAATGATTGCCATCGTTTCTCGGTCGGGGGGCAACCAAGTTTGGATAAACGCAGTTCTGCCGAAACAAACGATCCTTGGAGTCTACTGAGTAGGGCAGAGAACTGGTACAGGATCGGTCTCCTGAACGAAGCTGTAGTTGCATCCGATGAAGCTGTCGAATCAGGTCTGAAAGAAGTTCTTAACGAGCTAGGCGTTCAACAGCCAGTTCGCCGTGAAGAGACCATTCGTGTTCTGGAAGAACAGGGGGTGCATTTCTCAGCCCAGAGACTCTTGCACTTGAAGGAGCTCAGAGAAAGAGCTGATCGAGTAGAAGAAGATAACCTGACCAAATTGGAGGTCGAAGAGGCTATTTCAGTAGCAGAGGACTTCCTATCGAAGATCAATGACCAACAGGTATCGCCTGGAGAACGCAATATCAACTCACAACCCAAAGGAATCCCTTCGAGGAGAAAAGAAGCTGCATTCAATAGATACCACGGAGGAGAAAAAGAAGCTACACTACTAATGCTCAGCGCACTAGCTTCCAAGGGACCAATATCCGGATCTCGCAGAGATGCGGGACAAGCTGAACTAGAACTCTTCGCGAAACTCCTTTTGGCGAGGACTATTCTGGACTTTAAGAAGAGGAGGGTACCGCACCTAATTGGATTGATAATCGCGCTACTGTCAGGGGTCGTATGTTGCTTGCTCGCCGCAATTGGCGGATATGGTGTTATCCTAATGTTCACTGGTCAATCATTCTTCTCAATATTCGGACTGATATTCGACTGCGTACTACTCTTTATCTCGTACCTCTTTCTGAAAATAACAATCTGTGTTAAAAGCGAAACACGGTGATGAAGAGCAATGCTCAAACTATCTTCGCTCGGGATTCTTCTCATGTCACTCATCACTCTTTCCGCAGGAACACTGCTAGTTGCTTCCCTGCTCTTTAGCACAGTAATAGACCTACACAAGGTGACACTGCTCACTCTAACAACTGTCGTTCTGACCTCCATTCTCATCCCAAGAACAAGAGGAATGTTGAAGACATTCTTCCGAAAGATAATTTATCGGCCACTCAAAGGCAACGACAAGGTTACAGAGCTTGAGCTACCGGAGGTGAATTACTTCATCACAGGGGATGAGCAGGACGTTCTAATCGTAGGCAATGACGGGACATACTGGGGAAGAGGATTCCTCAAACTATCCAAGACAGTTCCTTCAAAACAAACGCCCTCATCAGAAAGGAACAGAACGGATACCCGCATAATGTTCGACGCATTCATCGAAAGCGCTTATAGCAACAAGATTCCTTTGCAGAGCGTGCTCTCACTTAGCCCCATCGACGAAGATGAAATCATTATTAAAACCCCGGACTTGGTGAACGCCTCTCCCAGCCAAATAGCTAATATGGACAAAGAGCAACGGCAGTCCCTCGTTCGTAGCAAGATGGGAATATGGCAGAGTCGAATGATTATCTCGACTCGGTCATCGAGCAAGCCACCCTCAAAAATCCGTGAAATAGTTGAGGAAGTGCAGAACAAGATACTGCAGCTGAAAGCCCTGTTTAACGCGTCGTTCCCAGAATATGTCGTGGAGAAAGTCACTGGCAAAAGGGAACTAAGAAAAATCGCCTCTTTCATGCTAACGCACTCCGAAGGAAACGACTTGATGCGGGACGGAGGGGGAACAGCGCGCCTAACAGGAAAGGAACTCACAAGACTGATAACGGTCCCGCCCTTGATAACGAGTTTCTACCCCGAGTCTTTTCCCTACAAGGAGTTTCAGCTTCACCCCATCACTGAGAGTGACATCATAATCGGAACATACGTAGATGATACTGGGGATCGCGTCGCTTCCGCAGGACTCAAAACATCTCACCTGAGACAAGGAATAGCCATATTCGGCGAAGACCAAACTCAGGTAGACCTCACCAACAAGGTTCTAGTCTCAAGGACAGTGATGTCATCCACACCGTACGTCATATTCACCAGACACGTGAAGTACAGACCCCTACTGAGCGTTTTCCCCGATGCCATAGCAATTGAGTTGGGGAAGGACTTCACAATCAATCCACTGGACGCCGAGGGCACAGACGCTGAGCAATATATTCCGCTAATCCTATCTATTTTTGAAAATACTTTTCCGATGAACGATGAACAACTGAACATGTTGTTCGCGATCCTACACGACGTGTACGCTGAATCGAAGACACCAAGCCTCGCGATGCTCAAAGAGCATGTTGATGACATAATAGTCAGTGGAAGAGAGACCCTCGGAAGAACGAGGCTGCTTGAAGGAATACTAAGGACACTCACCCCTCTCCTTTCGGGCAATGCAGCGGAAGCACTCTCAGGTTCATCAACAATACAATTCAAGAGCTTTCTCGAGGGAACCAAATCACTTACTATAATCGAGTTCAAAGGGATAGCTGATACATCAGTAGTGCGTTTCATCCAAGGAATGATTCTAGCTAAGATGTACGCTCTCTATGCTTCCCGTCGAAGCGCTGTGCCTGCATACGGTCAGCGAATGCTCCTTCTCGAGGAAACTGAACTCCTATTCAGACAGAGCACCCTAAGACGTACGGGATCATCTAATCCTGCCAGCGAAACCATGTCAAGGTGGATCGATGAATTACCGGAGTTGGGAGTCGGACTACACATCAGCAGCACAAAACCAAGCCAAGCAGATGAAAAGATCTTCGCTAGGGTCGGCACAAAAATAGCACATAGAATCAGTGGGAGAGATGATATTCACGTCGTTGCCAAACACATAAACCTTGAGCAACGCGCCACTGGGAGAAGAAGCTTCGGACCTGAGGCCTCCAATGACAGAGCGCTAGCCCTCATGTACCTTGCCCAAGACGAGGCGTTGCTTGTGCGACCTGACTTGAAGAAACCGTTTCCCGTCAAGTTGGCTCACGCTTATGTCGCAGAGCTACTCCCTCCCCCAGAGTCCGAGATCAAGAGGCGAACTAAACTAATGGTGCGCGGAGACAACCGCTCTTTGAGGGAACCAAAGACTCTACTTGAGGTAGACTACGAAGACAAGGAAGACCGGAGATTAGCAAAGGAAATACTTGAACTACTAGATGACTACCCAAACTTCGGCAGGGAAAACGTCATAAACAGCTTCGACGGGAACGAACAACAAAAAGTCAAGACACTGTTACCAAAGTTGGAAAACTTCAGGTACGTGGCCTCGCGCAGTGTAAGGATTGAAGGAGGAAACCTAAGAAAAGTGTACCGCCTCACAGAGAAGGGAAGGAGAAGTCTCGAAGACGAGAAAAGAATAGAGCGTGAGACGGACATTGGCCGCTCGCTAGATCTACATGAGGAACCCGCTGCAACCAAGTTGCCCGAATCAGAAGAAAAAGAGGGCAGCATAGATAAGACCGAGTTCAGCGCGAGCCTTCGTCCTATCTTCATGGGTGCCGTGGGCGGGTTAAGGATGTCTAAATCATTCTATGAGTCCGAAAAGTATGTCGCGGTTCTCCAGCAGGTCAATGAAACACTGAAGAAATTCCTCAAAAACTTGGCCAAGAGTGTCCAGAACAAAGCAGAGGAGATTGAAGAAGGCGAGTTAAACGTCATCATTGATCGTTTAAGTGAGTCAGGTTTGCCTTTCCCACCTGAGAAAAGCAGGATCACGTGGATAGGCGAGAGGGAACGTGAGAGCAAAAGCGGAGACGTCTCAATCAGCAAGGAAGAAGCGCTAAAGGCACTGCAGGACGCTGTGTCTTTCTTGAAACAGGTGTCGAAGATCTTTCACATCGAGTGAAAAAACGAACTCACACCAGTGAGCTGAAGCGCTTCTTCTCATGTTCCTAGTGAAGTAGCTTTCAAGCTCCTTTTGTGCCTTAAATACGATGGCTTTTTGAAGTGGGTAACAGCAGGATTTGAACAGGAATCTTTCGAGAACAACTGTCAATCGAATGAACTCCGCCCGCTGCAGCGGGAGGCAGGAGATGTCAACTTGACTGAACGACGTTCAAAGGGAGATCGCTCCGTGGCGAGCCTCGTAAGACGAGTGGACATAATGGCTTCCAACCAGAATCCTCGAAGCAAGGAAGGAAACACTAAGATTGCTCCATCAAGGTCCAAGTCATTCAAGTGTAGAAGTGCTACCAAGGCATATAACACTGAGAAGCAGGATGGCGGCGGCAACCTCAAAACAAACATCTTTCAAAGTATAGCGGAATTAGTCTGCGCTAAGGGTTACAAGGTGATTCCTAATCCCCCTGTGGGAATAGACCTGATAGCGTCAAAGCCCACAGAACTCCCTGGACACGGTTGCGTTCTAGATGTTTTGCCATTCAAGTTGCATCAAGAACCTAGTCTAGTTAAGATAAGTGACAACGATAACGGCTCCTTCAAAGTATTGAAAGGGGAAAGTGACAGCATCAACGTCCTAAGCAATGAGCTCGTTCAGAACGCTAGAAGCCTGATATCAACTGTTACCGAAGGGAATGGAAGCGCTGAGAAATCAGGCGATCATCATGTCCTCGATACACTTTTTGAAGGTCTGGAAACCTGCTCTGTGAATCTGTTGGTTGGCAAGCTTAGTTACACGAGGTTTAAGGGAGAAGATGTCAGGTTTTGGGTCAACCCAATTCTCTTGACGGCTTGTAAGCTAGAGAATGAGTCAGGTGAGTCCAAGCCCTGGATTCCAATCCCAGCCAGACTTGGTGGCCTAGACGTTGATGTCGTTGGCATCACCAACTTGGCATCATACCTGGATCTCAGAGAAAAAGAAGTGAGAGTTCTGGGAAGAGAGGCGCTTAAAGGCGAAAGAGGACTGGCGGATTTCCCAAGACAGTTTAAAACCTTCAGGATTCTAACCCTCGGCGCTGCCCTAACCTTAATCGCCGCCTTCCTAGTTCTCGTCTCCAACACTGCAACGGGCTTCCCGACCGCTCAATCCGGCTTAGGCCTAGCATTGATGATCGAAGCATATGGAGGATGGCGCCTAGTCAAAAGCTATCAGCACGTTCAGAGAAACAACAATACGAAGGTCTGTTTAGGTTCCCAGAAGATTGCTCCCGAGCAGGTTGTCATGTATGAAGGGGAATTCGCTCCAGACGAGTCGCAGTTCCTATACTCTAAGTATGGGGGAGCAGAACTATCCAGGCTAAGAAAGGAACTAAGAACTCAGAGGATTGATGGGCTAGTCAGAAAAGCAGAAGATCTCCTCAACAAGGCAGAGAAACTTGAGAGTGAGAAACTCTATTCTGAGGCCATTCTGTGCATTGAAAGGGCTACTCGCTCGACGCTCAACGCAACGCTGTTATCGGTGGGAGTCGAAGCTCAAGCAAGAGATGTAGATCAATGGATTCCCTCCTTGAAGAACATTCTCCAAAAGGAGAAACTCGAAGATCTCAGATACTTAAAGGAACTAAGAGACAAAGTCAACAGCGGATACGATGCCTCGCACCATGAAGTAGAGATGGTCAAAGAAAGAGCCAAACCTATCATAGAAAGTGCCGTCGACCACCTGAGAAAATCCTTCAAGGGAGGGTACTCGCAAGACAAGTTATCGACTGTTGAACTTCCGCTGAATGAGCTGCGGAGAGGTTCCCAGACCAAGACGAACCACTACCGTGAGCGATCAAGAGATCACCATAAAGCTCAGCAGAGCGAGGAAACTGAGCTCAGAGTCTCAAACGAGTTTCTCGATACAACTCAATCGTCGAAGTTCCTCCTCAACATAGCTGACGACAAAGAACTGCTCAACTTAAGAGCAGCAGGGGGCTATCTAGTAAAAGCCAAGAAGACACTTGAAAGCGACACTGGCGACCATAGCAAGCGCACCGAATTGCTGGACACAGACTCGGCGAAAATCTCGGAGGAGCTTGACGACCTAGCCCAGTCCCTCACTCCCCAGTCGGTAGGATCAAAGGTCGTGCCAGGGGACAGGAGCGACCCATCCGACTCATTTTCGGACGAAGTTGCTGCACCCAGAAAGGTTCTGCCCTTCGAGCACTTAACTGATTTCAGGAAGGTCATCACGCGGTGCCAACTGCCCGTAGTAGCTTCCTTCCTAAGCGACGACAAACCATCGAAGGAAGTCGAGACCGCAATGGAGAGTCTGGTGGCGAAACACCGCACTCGAGCAGCATTCATCGCCGTCGACTCAAAATCCGAAGACATAGCGAGAGAATGCAAGATCAAGAGCTACCCAACGATCCTCGTGTTCCATGATGGCAAGTCGTTAGGCGAGTTAAAGCTAACCAATGTTGAGCAACTTGAGAAGGATCTCTTGAAAGTAGTTGGATCAGCCACCTCAGGCGATCGTGAAGAAGCTCACTACCACAAAATCCAACTCACGGGCAGTGAGGGCCAGAAGATCACTGCCGTCAAACGAATTGGTGAGCAAAGTGAAGGGAAAAGCTAGGAAGAGGTGAAAGGCTCGCATTGAGCGAGGACCCATTGGTGACAATCCTATTGTTAGCGCCATCATTTGTCCTCATATCATTTGTTTCCTCTGCAGTCATTGGCATGAAGCGCTTCAGGTCAATCAGGCCCTTCTTCATCATTCTCGTCGCGCCCGGAATAGCCCTCCACGAGGCAAGCCACTACTTGTTGTGTAGGTTGGCAGGGGTCCGTGTCGAGAAGCTCCATTTACTGGAGGTTGACAAGCGTTGGAACGCCAGGGGATATGTCAGCACTGAACCGATTCAAAACTCATTCCTGAAACCATTCCTGATTGCAGTTGCCCCATCGTTTATCAACACTATCTCAGCGTGTCTACTCATCTTTGTGTTTCCCTGTTTCACAATAACGTGGACCAGGCTATTGATTTGCTGGCTCGCAGCTAGTTTGGTCCTAGGTTGTAGACCAAGCTCCCACGACTTAGCAACTGCATTCAAATCCTTAGTCAAATATCCGAGGAAGTCTCTTGGAGAACTAGGCTACTTAGTAATCGGGATTATCTTCGGCTTGGTACTTCTCAGAATCTCTCCCACAATAATAGGAGTGGACCTTCCACCATTGCTGGCTGCTACCTTCTCATTACTCGCGATGATTCTTGCTTACGTGATCATTAGGCAAAACTGATAATGACGAAGCGTGCTTAGAGTAAGTAATTCTTGTTCTCGTTTTTCGCGCGTTTTTTCATTTGAGAGACCGAAAGTCTAAATATACCCTACTCTTTTAGCCTTCTCATCAAGTGCAAACAAGAAACCACGAGTAGGAAAGATATCGCTGAGCGGGGAAACGCGTTAATGGAGAATCAAGGG
>JAUQYT010000193.1 GCA_030587605.1 Candidatus Njordarchaeum guaymasense | reverse complement strand
TTACGGAGAACACAACCTCTAGAAGACTCTTTGAGAAAAATGGGTATAGTATTAATGAAGATATAATCTATTACACCAAAAGAGAACATCCAGATGTGTGAGAAAGAAGCTTCCGGGATGCTACTAATAAAATCAACTGAGGCTGATGAACTGATATGTCGCGAAACACTAAAAGTGAAATTAGAATTGTGGCTTTTGACTTTGATGGAGTACTCCTTGATGGTGAAAGCACTGCAGTTGAGATCGGAGAAAAGTTTGGCTTAGCAAGGCAGATTCGCCAAACATTGTTTGAACTCCTAACATGGAACATTACACTAAAGGACGCCATTCTAAAAGGCGCAACCGTGTGGAAAGGAATCAAACCTGAAGATGTTGCCAAGGAAACTGAAAATCTACGTCTCCGGCCAGGCACACTGGAGACTATGAAGACGCTCAAGGAGCACTCATACAAGCTCGCCCTGATATCCAGTGGCTTAAGTCAAGTAACATACAAGGTCATCAAAGAGAAACTCGGACTAGACTACGCATTCGGAAATGAAGCTGAGATCAAGAAAGGAGTCTTCACTGGCAGGCTAGTCGCACCTCCAGTCGACGCCATTCGGAAAGCTGAGATACTGAAGTCGATCGCTAAAACAGAAAACGTGTCGACAACCAACTGTGCTGTAATAGGAAACGATCCGAATGACATCCCCATGATGCTTCTCGCAGGGCTCAAGATAGGGATTAACCCTCACCCAGCTGTGGCCAGAATATCCAGCGTCGCGCTATGTAATGTCAAGGATCTGAGGGCAATCCTTCCACATCTCGTGGAGAAGTGATGTCACTCTGACTCAGGTTAAAAAAAGTGAGTCTGGTGGAAGTTTAGAGAAGATTGTGAAAGCTGTTGAAAGGCTGAATAGGATGGTGTCTATAGGATATGGGCAGCGCAGTAGGCATCTCTAAAGTTAAGCCGCCGGCAGACTACCCGCCTGAAGAGGGCAGATACATCAGGGGGAACGACTACTCCTCAGTAGCGGTTGCAGCAATCCTAGATACGTTTGACTCCAGTATCCCGGTTGAGGTTAACGAGATCCTTAAGGTTGCGATAGATGGTGGCGCTGCCCTTGCAGGAAGCGTGCAGACTGAGAACATCGGGATAGAGAAGATTATCACGAACATCGTAGCTAATCCGAACATACGCTACCTCATAATATGCGGAAGAGAAGTAGAGGGACATAGAGCCGGGGACGCGCTGAAAGCTCTCATAAAAGAGGGGGTTAATGGGAGCAGAGCCATAAGGGGAACTAGGGCGCCCAAACCATACCTCTTTAACATATCAATGGATGCGGTTGAGAGGTTTAGAAAACAAGTCGTAGTCGTAGACCTCATGGGAGTGGATGATTCCAGCATTGTGAAGCAAGCAGTGTGGACATGCTACCAAGAGAAGCCAACAGCCTTCCAAGGTTACAAGCTGCACGATGTTGGAGCGTACCCTGCCCCTACGATATGTAGGAAGATCAGGTGGAGAATAACGAGATTTGACCTTATAGACGAGGATGAGATGCAGTTACTAGTGGACGAAATGAAAAGAAGTCAGAGAAAGGACAAGCACAAGTGAAAAGGAGAGCAGGATCAAGTTGTGGTGGCGGGCGGAATGCCTCCAATAATTCTTATTAGTATGTTAAAGAAAGTCATGGGCGGAGGTTAGAGTGGAGAATGGTCGTAGGCAGGTTTCAGGTCATGGCGACTCTTCAAGCGGCAAGAGCACTGGCTCTTGGGCTGCCTGAAGTGCTCGCGAAGAGTTGGGGTTTGAACCGCGCGATCTTTTATGCAGCAGCTAAGCGTGGTTTCAAGGCGAAGCCACCTATGGAGCGACCTTTGGCTGAGATTCAAAGAAAACCAATGATGGAGACACCCGACGCCTTCCACTTGGGAAGCGAAATGGCATACAAGACTCAAGGGAAGGACGGTCAGACATACTTCACTATCGGTGGACAAGTTCAGACTGAGAAGGATTTCGAGAGACAGATTGCATCGCGTTTCGGAGGAAAATTCAATGAAGCTTGGAAAGAGGCACTCGAACTAGTCAAACAGTTCGACCCATCTGTTCTCCTATCCCAACACGATTTCTATGAACTCGTGTACAAACCTGAAAGAGACAAACTGGCATCCAAATGGACTGAACTACTAGGATAGATAGGACTGCGGAAGTATAGCTATCAGATCGTCCGATCCAACAGACTTTATTGGATTCTCTATTCAGAAAGGAAGGTTGCCTTTTGAAAGATGGTACGTTTCCGCCTTGAGAACCAACCATAGATAAATCAAGATTCCTCCTCCTATGCGAGCCACAGACTCTCACTCCTAACTGTTTTGGTAGATTGAGATAGTCTCGACTCACAGCGATGGCTGAAACCCATTAGATGTTGCTGAGGAGTTTAGAATCTATGCCGCAGTTGACTTGTCACCATGAGCTAGTGTTTGTAGAATCCTTTCTTTGTTCTATATCCTAGCTCTCCTTTTCTTACCTTTTCTCTGAGGAGTGGATTCGGCTCCAGCATGTAGCTCAGATTGTCGATTCTTCCAAACCTCTTCTTCAAGTCTTCGAGTCCTTCCACTACCTTGTCTACGCCCATCTGATCAGCGAGCTCCAGCAAACCCACGGGCATCAGGTAGCCGACTTTCACAGCCTTATCAACCTCTTCCACTGTTGCCACTCCATCGTTTAAGATTTGCGCCATCCTGTTTATTCCCACGAGCAATGACCAGTTGGGATCATATCTGTCTGCTATCTTCTCGCTCCACGATTCAGGCTTCCTCCAGACTTTATCGGGGTACTCATAGAACCCTTTCCCAGTATCCACGCCGTTGTGCCCAGCCTTCACCAACTCATCCCATATTGGTGAAACCTTCAATCCTGGCTCTCTCTCCTCTATGAATTTCTGCACCCGGAAACTTGTTCCCAACCCCAGGAAGTCGTTCAGGCCAAATACGCCCATTGGCTGTCCGAGCTTGTAATGGATGGCGGAGTCTATCTCGGCAGGTGTGAACTCGCCTGCACTTACGAGCCACGACGCAAAACTCATCATCATGGTCACTGTTCTGTTGGCTAGGAATCCCGGAACATCCTTCCTGCACACCACGGGGTCCCTGTCTATTCTTTTCATGAGTTCCAATGTGAGGTTAACGGTTTTGTCGCTGGTCTTGGCTCCGTATACTATCTCCACAAGTTTAATCCTTTGAGGTGGGTTAAAGAAGTGTGTGCCAACGATTCTGTCTGGTTTCTTCATTCCTTTCTGAATCGCTGTTATGGGAAGGGCGCTGGTATTGGTTGAGATAATCACGTCCTCCGGGATAGATTTCTCCACTTCTCTGAAGACTTTCTGTTTGAGTTCAAGCTGCTCTGGAACAGCCTCAATTACATACTGAGAGTTTTTAGCCGACTCGTTCAAATCCGTGAAGGGCCTTATTCTCTCCATAGTAGGTTCGATGCTGTTCTTTGGGAACTCTCCCTTCTCCGCATACCTTGCAAGAATATACCTTATCCTACCCATATTCTTGTCAAGTATCCCCCTGTCCAAGTCCATCAGATTAACCTGATACCCGGACATGGCAATGATCTGCGCGATTGCAAGTCCCATGTGACCAGCACCAAGAACCGTAATAATTTCAATGTCGTCCACATTCATTTGCGTCCACCCCAAGTCATAGCCAATAACTACAAGCCCATGACATATATATCTTAATCAAAAGAGCAGTGCCTCGAATGACTCAGAGAGTTGCGGGAAACCCGATAGTTTAGTGTATGCCCTCCATTGGACGGAAGCAATAGAATAAATAGTGTCTCAGAGTAATAGTTGGCAGATCAATCACCCTCGCAGAGCTCCCTACGCTTTTCTTCCTTAGCAAAGGAGGTCACCATATGAAGGCTCAGGTGTTCGAGTCCTCTGAAGGTCTCAAGGCTATTGGACCAGTGACTGGCTACTCGCGAAGTTGTCTAAGCACCTCACTCTATCTTGAGAAGTACAAGCTGCTTCTCGATGTGGGTCCACTTTCATGCTACACTAGCAAGTCAGTTGATGCAACCAAGATACTGATAACTCACTTCCATCACGACCACTGGTCGGGTCTAATAAGTCTCCTAGGATTGAAGAAGTGTAGAGACAGATTCGACCCTGTTCACATATATGTGCCTAAGGGCTCGATGTGGTTTCTCAAGTCACTGCTGATGGAGTTAAGATACAGGCGGGAGCTGAGCATCGTGTTAACACCCGATCCAGAGTCCCTGATGATTATCCAGAAACGGATTCCTGTCGTTCTTCACCCATTGGATGGCAACCAGACAGTGGAGACTTCTGATGGGTTAATGATAGAGACGTTCAACTCTGTTCACCGCTGCGAAAGCATAGGTTACAAGATAAACGTCAAGACAGACGACGAGGAAAAATGGGCACGACTCCTAACATACACAGGTGATACCAACGTTGAAGCATTGGAAGACGACATCCTGTCATCCCGTGTTTTGATAACTGAATGCACATACCTTGAACCCGAAAAAACAGAAAAAGCCGCAGAACGCGGACACATGTCAATAGGCAATGTCGTTGACATAGAGTCAAGATTCAAGGGCGACGCCATGCTTCTGATACACTTCAAAGGCAACTACACGGATTCGGAAATAACGAACGCCATAAAATCACAGGATTACACGCGAGTTGAACCCAAAGCAATATGTACAAGGATCTCAGACGCTGAATAGTATCAGAATGGAACGCTGCACCTGCCACCGCCTAGCCATATCTGATGGCGTCGACCACATTCATTGTGGCGGCCTTTCGAGCTGGGTAAGCTGCGCTTACGACGGATATGAATATGCTCGCCAACGCTACGTATAGGAGAATCGTGTAGGGAATCTGAAGCGGAACTGAGAACCCGACGAAAGTCATTATGTCGATGAAGTAGTTTGAAAACATTACTCCTATCGTCAAACCTGTTGCGAGCCCTATGAAACCTAAGATCAGCGCTTCCGCTATGATCATTCCGATTACTTGGCTTTTGCTTGTGCCTATTGCCCTTAGTATGCCTATTTCCCTCTTTCTTTCAAGAACCGACATGACCATTGTCGTCGTCATGCCCAAAAGCGAAACCACGATGGCCATTGCGATTAAGACTTGGAAGAAAGTGAAGATCCTTGAGAGCCCACTCTCAACTTCCTTTAGTATGTCAGAGATGGTGAAAATGTAGATGTCTTGTTTCGTTGAGTTAGTGATTCTACCAGCCACGACACTTGGATTTGCCCCGTCAACCACCTTGGCTAGGAAGACGTTTGCGGTTTTCGAAGCGTTGAACTCGCTAGGGAAGTATTCTGTGAGGGCTTTGTAGTCGATCAACGCCATGTTGTCTTCGCTTATTGGACCCACGTTAATGAATTCAGAGCCGAAGAATGTGGCGATGACGGTGAAATTCTCTCTCTTTCCTCCCCCGACTAGGACGGAGACATTTTCACCTATGCTGACGTTAAGCTTGCCAGCGAGTCCAGAAGCCATGATCATCGACGTATTACTCTCCGAAAGTTTTTCGAAGGCCTCGTCGACGCTGTATGTTGAGTTCAAGGTTCCCACGTGCCAAACTTTACTGAATGTTTCAGCCTTGACCCCAGCGAGAGCACTGACTTTCCATTCTATCTTCGTCGGTTGAACTCTCAGATAGGTGACTGCTTTCACTCCATCGATGCTCGTCAGGTTATCCGCGTAGCTAACTGGAAGTGTGCCCCCGGTTGGCATGATGTAAATGTCGGCGCCAAGTTGTTGTCTTACGAAGTTATTGATGCCAAACATAAGGCTCCCAGACATCCCTCCGATAAGTACGGTGAATGATATTCCAATAGCTACCATGCTGATGGTTAGTGAGCTTCGTCTTCTATTTCTGCTGGTGTTCCTCGTTGCGATCGTCCTTCTGCTTCTGAGAATTGGCGCAAATAGATAGCTTAGAACTCCCACAACGCCCCTTATCACCGCGGAAACAAGCAACAGTATTCCGGCGGGAATAAAGGTAAGAAGAATGTAGATTGCGCTAATATCAAAGGACATCTGACCGAGCGCCGTTGTTCTGAAGCTAGTAAACTCAACGTAGTATGCTATGAGTAGAAGAGCTGCTCCGAGAGCAGCCATGATGCCTGTTCCCAGCCTTCCTCTTCCAGCTCCCCTCATCTGAGGTCTTATTGCTTGAACAACATTAGTTCTTGATGCGGACAGCGCCGGGTATAGGCTTCCGACAACTGCTACAATGATCCCAGCGGCAACACCAAAAACTAGAACATTACTATTTACGACGAGACTGGGGGTTTCTATAGGCACCAAGCCAGCGGCTGGGCCTTGACCAGCGATACCCCCTGATAATAGACTCGTCATGTAGTAGACTAAGAGCTGCGAAAGGAGGATCCCGAAGCCTATTCCTAGAAGGCTGCCAATCGCACCAAAGAAGAATCCTTCCAAGAGGAACATGCGGAAAATCATTCCCCGAGATGAGCCGATGGATCTTAGAACCCCTATCTCGTATTTCCGCTCGTTGACTGCCATGAGGAGAGAGTTCATTATCAATATGCATGCCACGGCTAGGCTTATGGTGGCAGCCATGTTCATGGCGATCTTAAACCCTTGCGCGATGTTATTCACTTGGCTCAAGCTACTCTCTTTAGGAGCCAGAACCTGGAAGTTGCTGCCAAACCTTCCTTGAAGCCGGGCGCGAATGTTTGAAGTATCTCCAAGGTTCACAACGGAGGCGACTATTGAATTGATCATGTCTTTTTTGTCAAAAACATCTTGGGCTAACGAAAGGTTAGCTATCAGGACACCGGAGTAACCTTTTCCCTCAGCATGTGCTATTCCGACAACGTTTAACTTCCACAACGTTGCACTTGGAGGCTGAAATGGGGGGATCGTCTGCACTCTTGAGACAACTAAGGTGGATCCCTCGGTCAGGTTATACGTCCCTGCAACTTCCTCTGTGACTATGCAGGAGTTGGTTTGACTGAGAAGGCTGAGGCTGACATTCGATGAGCCGAATTTTTCGTCCAAACTTGGGATGACTCCCACTAATGTGACAGGCGCCATAAGACTCCGATTGAGATAGTATAGCGGGTTCCCAAATCTCGGTGAATAGGCTTTGATCCCTTCTTCGCTGGATACTATTGACATGTTTCCAATGTTGAAAGGTTCCCCTGTTGCCCACCTCACGTTCAGGTCAATGTCACCTTGCGCGGCAAGGATCGTGTTCATAACTTGGACCATGATAGAGTCGCCGGCGATGTTGACTCCGACTAGTATGCCAACTGCGAAGACTACCGCTAGGATAGTGAGCCCATTTCTCAGTTTTCTTCTACGTAGTCCTCTGGTGGCTATTCTTGCGCCCAACTAGTCTCACTGCCTTCAGCGCTACTTCTTTTCCTCGCCGATGATTACCCCATCTCTAATCTTGAGAATCCGGTCCATCTTGGCTCCAACATTCGGATCGTGTGTCACAATTATGAGCGTCTTCTTTTCTTCCTTTGACAACTTCAATAGCATATTCACAATTTCTTCGCCAGTCTTCGTGTCAAGATCTCCGGTAACTTCGTCACCCAAGACTATGGAAGGGTTGTTTGCGAGCGCTCTAGCGACAGCCACTCTTTGCTGTTCACCGCCGCTCAGCTCGTCGGGCCTATGATGCATCCTATCGCCTAGACCCACAGCTTTGAGTAGCTGCTTCGTTCTACCAGCTCTAGCATCTTTGGGAAAACTGGCGAAGATCATGGGGAGTTCAACATTTTCAAACGCTGTGAGAACGGGTATCAGATTATAGAATTGGAAGATCGGGCCTATCATGTGTCTCCTTATCAAAGTTAGCTCCCTATCACTCATGCCAGAGATGTCCACGCTATTGATTATTACCTTGCCTGAGGTTGGTGTGTCTAAGGCTCCCAGCATGTTGAGTAGAGTTGTCTTACCAGACCCTGAAGGGCCCATGATGGCGACAGCTTCTCCTTCCATCACTTTTAGGTTTACGCCCCTTAGGGCGTGAACGACACTGTCTCCTAGCTTGTATGTTTTGACGAGATTCTTTGTTTCAACAATTACAGTTTTGTCATCGCTCAATGGAGGCTCCCCCAGATTAATCTCCGCTAGTGAAATTCAGGACTACTCGAAAATCATTGACTTGAGTCCTCTTGACAAAAGACCTTACAATTTAAAAGGTTTTCTAGAGAGTTGGATATTTCGTAATAGACTACTTGTCTTCCTTGGAGTTGCCACACTTCCTTCCCAAAGGGTTGGCTTAGTTAATCCCGCATATTTATTTAGGTCTGAGGCATCATCACTTTACCTACCATAGGCACTATTCTTGTAGAGCGATGCGGTGATGCAATGGATCAAACAGATTTCATAGTGATTGGCAGCGGTATAGCAGGGCTGTACACCAGCATCGAAGCAAGTAGTCACTACAAGGTCACAATTGTGACCAAGAGCAGCCTTGAGGAGTGCAACACTAAGTACGCACAAGGTGGCATCGCTGCCGCCATAGGCACGTTCGACTCTCCTAGCCTGCACTACAGTGACACAATCAAGGCTGGCGCTGGACTGGTAGACCCGACAGCTGCGAGAATACTTGTGGACGAAGCCCCCGACAGGATAGCTGACTTAATCAGTCTGGGTGTGGCATTCGACACTCTGGATGGCGAGATATCACTAGCCATGGAAGGCGCTCACACTGTCCCACGTGTACTCCACGCTGGAGGAGACGCGACCGGAGCTAATATCGAACAGACACTGAGCTCCTTGGTCAGGGAGAACCGCAGCATCAGTATATTCGAGGATCATCTCGCCACCGAGATACTTGTCGAAGATGGAAGAGCCCATGGTATAAAGACAGTTGACTGCAAGACTGGTTCAGAGAGAGTTTTTGAAGGGAAATATCTTGTGCTAGCGACTGGTGGTAGTGGCATGCTCTACAAGCACACAACGAACCCGCCAGTAGCTACGGGAACAGGAATCGCCGTGGCTTACTTAGCTGGCGCACTTGTGTCAGATATGGAGTTCTTTCAGTTTCACCCAACCGCCCTTTTCATGCCTGGGGTCCCAAGGTTCCTCATCTCTGAGGCGGTGAGAGGCGAAGGCGGAATTCTGAGGAACTCCAGAGGGGAAGCTTTCGCCCGCGACTATCACCCTGACGGCGAGCTGGCTGCAAGAGATATCGTTTCGAGGGCGATCTTATCTGAAATGGGCAAAACGAAAGTTGACCACGTTTACCTAGATGTCACTCATTTGCCCAGAAAAAGGATCGTAACCAGGTTCCCGAGCATCTATAAATTTTGCCTGAGTCAAGGGCTCGACATCACAAAGGAGATGATCCCTGTTGCTCCTGCGGCTCATTATATGATTGGTGGCGTTAAGACCAACTTCTGGGGTGAGACCAGCATCAAAGGATTGTTTGCTTGCGGCGAAGCAGCTGATACGGGAGTCCACGGAGCGAATAGGCTTGCAAGCAACTCACTCATGGAAACTCTGGTTTTTGGAAAAAGAATAGTCAAACGGGTTTTGTCTGGAGAAAAGTGGAATGGAACCCTTGGAGCACCAGGAGACGTAGTCACTTCCCTCGGGAAATACACTGAACACTTCAAGGAAAACAAAGGTGAGGAAATATCAAGGTCTTCCACTGACAAACAATTGTCCCTGGAAGAGCTGCAAGATCTCATGTGGGAAAAAGTGGGAATGATCCGATCAGGAGAAGAGTTAGGCAAGGCAGTAAAGCAGCTGCTAGCATGGTCTATTGAGGCAAGAGATAAAGAAAGTCAGAACCCGCAATCGATAGAACTGCGGCTTATGATTACCGGAGCACTCCTGATCTCAACTGCTGCTCTCATGCGCACAGAAAGTCGAGGAACCCACTACCGGTCTGATTACCCATTCGAATCAGAAGCATGGAGAAAACACATAATATTTAGACCGGAGAAAAAGCAACAATGAACAGATATACACCGCGGCAAATGCTTCAAATATGCCAGTCATCCGACTATCTTCATAGGATTCTGCTAGACAATGCGTTTGGGGGGAGTGCACAACGGTGAAGCAAGTGTCTCTCGGTCAAAGGTTGTTGTGTTTTGCCACACTTGCGATAATTGCAGTCACAATTGTAGCCGCGACTGCAGTAACGATAGTTCGTGTGGCAGACGAAGGCACTAGGTCGAGAGATATCATATCTGGAAAGGGCACCATCATATACCTAAGCTTTGAGGGAGGATTTTTTGGCATAGTTGGGGACGACGGTGGGCATTATGACCCTTACGGTGGCTTGGACGCGGGATTCCAAGTCGACGGCTTGCGAGTGTTTTTCAAAGCACGAATACTCCGCGATGTAGCTTCATATCATATGTGGGGATGGATTGTTGAGATAATCTCGCTCTCTAGGATAGCGTGACTGGCCCGAGAGAATCGTCCCAGCTCAGCGCTTCCACCTAGGATCAGAACCCGATCTTGAATATGCCAGCAGTTGCGCGACGATTGCACGAATTTCGAGAACACTGCTGTACAAGATGCCTTTCTGATATGATGGTAGAAGCTTCATTTAACTCCTCATCAAATAATCTGAATGAGTTTACTGCTAGAACATGGTTCCACACCACATCGATGATGTCTGTCTCTGTGAGTGAAGCGCCTTCTCTCGTTAAATTGGTCGATCTGATCCTTGTTGTTGTAGTGGAATATTGTCAGATTCCCAAGACCAGTTTCGATGTCCATGAAGGCGGTCGATCTTGACAACCTGTCTTGGTCGATGGACAGAACTATCTTTATAAAAGTCTAAGGAGCTAATTTGAACAGTGTGCCGGCAGACCCACCAGGTGATGAGATTGAAAACCGCCTCCACACGACTGGCTGAAGAAAAGAACAGACTGATGCCTGTCATCAAGATACTTGTTATCGGAGAAGGCGGGGTCGGTAAGACAACACTGATTCACAGGCTTGTCACCGGCAAGTTCTCTGATCAACCAATGACTATTGGCCTTGGATTTGCTTCAAAAGTCATGAAGACCCTTGATGGACGTGATTTTAAGCTTCAAATATGGGATGTCGGTGGACAAAGCAGGTTCAGACTCCTTATACCCTCGGCAAAAGGGGGCGCCAGAGGCGTGATTCTCGTATTTGACTTGTCTCGACCATCAACATTTGTCAGGTTGCATGACTGGGTCAGATTAGTTAGAAACGGGTTACCGGCAGAGAAACATCTCCCGATTGTGCTCGTAGGTGCGAAGTGTGACCTTGCAAGAAATGTGTTGGCTGTTGAAGCTAGACAATTCGCTGCTAGGAACAACCTGGATGGGTACATAGAAACAAGTTCCAAGGAGAACATTAATATAGAGAAACCATTTGAGAGACTTCTCCGACTCTTTGCCTCTCAGGAAAAAAGGACTATAATGTGAAGGGCCACTCAACTACTGAATCATCTTTTTGTACTATAGATGTGTCTTCGTGGGGCTAATCACTTGGAACCAACCTGATTCTTTTGACCGCGGTCATTGTCAAGCGGTGGTAGAGTCGCATAAACTTGGCTTTAATGGTCGCGTTATCAATTCCGCCAACCCCTGCCAAGTCTCCTATCATGTCCCCTAACGCATGGTACAGTGAATCTTCCGTCGGTCCCTTAATAAACGCCGTAACGGACCTGCCGACTCTCGACTTCAACTCGTCAGACTTCAAGCCAACTTCAGGGTCAAACCTAGCTTTCAGAGGACCCAGGTTAACCAAGTAAAGCTCTAAGTCGAGCCCAGTTCCCTTCGGCGCCGGATCAATCTCCAGCTTTCCACCATCTTCTGTAGCGACGTGAACGCTTTCCGCTACCGTTACTTCATTCCGTTCAGTTCCCGAGTCTATGATTTCGCTCTCAGTGATCAGTTCCATTAATCCTGCACTTATTGTTCCCTCAGAACCGCCAACTATTGCTGATGGCCTTAGCATGAGGGCGTAAGCTGCCCTGTGCTGTGGTCTAGCGAAATCCCATTCGGTCTCGATTCCCTCAATCGTTGCGTCATGAATGCCAGACATTTTGAGGGTAGCTAAGGGGTGTTCGGTTACGAAAGCATAATTCGCGCCGTCCCGGAGCACAACGCAGGTGTCCCCTCTCATCACATTTCTCGGGCACGCTAGAACACCGTTTAGCGTAATACCGGAGTTGGGTTCAGCTGGTGAGACCTTAATGGAAGCTGTCTGCAAAGCTCTTCTTAGAGTACGAAGATGCACTCTCTTTTCACCTGCCCTACAATCATCTATGTTTCTCTTCTAGGGATGCAATTTCATGAGGTATTTGTGCTAGAACCTCCGAGGCGAGTAGAGCCTCCCTTGTTGAGTTTTTCTCACCCTGTCCACCACTTAGAGTCCAATCTCCAGGGCCGAAAGCTAAAACGTCTCTTGCGAAGCCACTCGATTTCAGCTCGCCAGCTGAGACAGGGAAAGGCAACCACTCGAAAACAGGCTCGAACGCTGTCAACTTAAGCAAGGCTTTTGACGTCGCGGTGACGATAACGGAATGGGGGTCTTCTCGAAAAGGTTCCTCTTCAAGCATATCTTCGATCGATGCCTTACAACCAGTTGTTTGGGTAACACGAACTATTGCCTCATTCAACTTCTCCTTAAAATCCTTGAATGAGAATTCTGGCGGTGTGGATACATAGTAGTCGACTTCGATACAACTTCTGCCCCCCATCGTGCCATGTTGTTCATGTTTGATGCGCATGGGGGTCATTGTCAGGTATCCAACTAGAAATCGTGACAGAATCAGAGGAGGGGTCTTGCCTACTTCTATCGGATATTTGTCGTGCTGAGGCTTTACAGTATCACTTAGACTCTCACTGAATCTATTCACCGCATCTAGTGAGTTCCCTCCGAGCCATGAGAAAGATGGATGATGCAGTCGTCCTTCAACAATCAACTTGAAGGTTAAACATCCCTTCTGAACGTTACATACTCTTAGGCCGGTTGACTCGACGACAATGAGATGAGTTCCGGCCTTTATCCTATCATCCTTAGAAACAAAGGCTTTACTCAGAGAGGCTGCGAGTCCCTGGTACCCGCGTTTATTCGACTCATCCGAAAGAAGAATGAAGGCAACATCAATGGGCGGTTCTTTCCCCTCATTTTCTGAAAGTCTTCTCATGGCGAGAAACGCTGAAACCATATTACCTGCAGCCAGATTCAAGTAGCTCCTGTCTATAGTTGTTTCACTTCTATCCTTCGACCAAGTTGCGTTGTGGAGAGTTCCTTGGGTGTTTACAAGGAATGTTACAGATCGAGAGTGATCTCGTCCTTTCGCGAAGAAGCATGCAATGCTGCTATCGTAACTTGTCGGAAGCCTATCGAGCGCTTCGATTGAGGAAAGATACTCATCAACAAGGTATGCTGCGCCCCCTTCTTCCAAGGAACGGGAGAACCTGTGATAAAGTTCAAGCGCTTCCGATTCGAGTTCAGGTTTTGATCCAACGCCACTACTACTCATAACCCAACACGTCCCAACTGTAGTAGACGAGATGGATTCTAATCGATCTCGGCAAAATTGGCTCCCTGCTTAGTTGAATGAATTCGCGCTTGTATTACCTAGCATTTAAATGAGACACCTTTCTACTGATCTTATTAGGTGCCATTCTGTGCCCTTTACACCGTTTCACTGGGGACCTGCGCTCCTCATAGGTTTCATGATCTTCCCACTCCTAAATATCCCGATCCTTGTAGTGTCAAGTGTGATCATCGACATTGAGCCACTTCTCCTGAATCTTGAGCACGGGTTTTTCCACTCCTATCTGGCAGCCACAATTGCAGGTTTGCTAGTAGCGGTTGCAGCGATGCCCTTGAAGAAAAACATAGAATGGGTCTCAACCCATATCGTGGGGCTACCACAGACAGTATCATTCAGAAGTGTGACTCTTACGTCATTATTCGCCGTTTGGTTGCACGTATTCCTAGACTCGTTTCTGTACCCTGAAATGAAACCCTTTCTCCCTCTCGACGGCAACCCGTTTTTAGGTATAGTCTCCCAGGTTGTGATTTATGAAATCGCGTTCATCGCGTTCATACCAGCCATCGCGCTCTGGGTTCTTAGACTCTACTTGAATGCTCGAAAAGGAAAGAACAACGAGAAGTGACCAGCGCGAGCGATAGGATGTTATCCTTCCACTCTCGTCTGGAGCATCCAAAAACGTTAAATACCATTCCCTTTATCCATTACTTTCACGAACATGAAGAACCCTTGGTTGATGAGCAAAGATGGTTAAGTCTCCCACTGGCGAGTTCGCCGCAAGAAGAATCGTTGACATCCGGAAGCACTTCAGGTGGCGGAGTTCCAAGTTCAAGAACAAAATGCTCCGGATAGGTGAGATGACTCCATCTGAGGGTACACCACAAGCCAGCGGGATCGTTCTCGAAAAGGTCGGACGAGAACCGAGAAAGCCCAGCTCAGGCGTCAGGAAATGCGTCAGAGTCCAGATCATCAAGAACGGTCGGACTTGCACTGCTTTTATTCCCTACGACGGTGCCTTCGACTTCATAGACGAACACGACGAAGTCATGATAGAGGGGATAGGGGGTAGAAAAGGGGGATCCATGGGGGATCTTCCGGGTGTGAGGTATCGAGTTATTAAGGTGAATGGGATTTCGATTCAGGCACTTTGGCTGCATAAGAAGGAGAAGCCCCTGAAGTAAATCCTTCAAGGCAACACGCTTTATTTTGACGTCGTGAAGGTTCCGCACTTTTTGTCTGTCGCCACTCTCTTTACGGATGCATCTCCGTTTCTTAAAGCCCTAAGTGGCGAGTATTAGAGTCAAGAGGATAGAGCAAGGTTTTTTATCGGGTCTAAACATACGCTCTAGTTTGCGATCATAGCAGGTTTCAGCGAGTGACATCATCAATGACCATCAACTTCGTCAAAGAGTCTCCTCCACCGGAAGAAGAGACTCTCAAGAAGCTACGCCCCTACGTGGCTCAATGGTTCAGAGAAGCATTTGGGGGGATGACTCCCCCTCAGAAGTACGCTATCCCATTGATCCATGAGGACAAAAGCACATTGATATTCTCGCCAACCGGCTCCGGCAAAACCCTGGCTGCTTTTCTCTCTATGATTGACAAGCTTTTCGCAATGGGCGAAAAAGGCGAGTTAGGGGACACTGTCTATGTTCTGTACGTTAGCCCCCTAAGAGCGCTTAACAACGACATTAAGCGTAACTTGATGGTGCCGCTTGAAGGAATAAGGGAGATTTCACGTAAGAATAACTTGGAGCTACCTCTCATAAACGTGGCGGTGAGGACTGGTGACACACCCCAGTCTGAACGAAGCAAGATGCTTCGTCATCCTCCTCATATACTGATAACAACTCCTGAGACGCTCGCCATAGTTCTCAACTCACCCAAATTCGTTGAGCACCTTAAGACAGTGAAGTGGGTGATCGTTGACGAGATCCACGAGTTATGTGACTCAAAGAGAGGAGTCCACTTATCGCTAAGCCTTGAGCGACTCCAGCGTTTCATAGGTGAAGACAAGGAGTTCACGCGCGTAGGCTGCAGTGCAACTCAAGCCCCTGTAGAGGAGATAGCCAAGTTCCTAGTAGGGTACAGGGACGACGGCTCTTTCAGAGACTGCAGCATCATTGATGTTTACTCAACGAAGTCCCTCGACATTCGTGTCATATGCCCTGTCTCGAATCTTGCATACGCTAGCTTTGATTCTGCGACGGACAACATGTATTCGGTTCTCAAGGAGCAGATCGATTCACATACGACGACACTCATCTTCACAAACACAAGAAGCGGGACCGAACGAGTTGCCTTCAAGCTCAAGGAATTGTATGGGGATGAAACAATTGATCATTTGGCTGCTCACCATGGCAGCCTGAGCCGTGACACGAGACTCGATGTTGAGGAAAGGCTGAAGAAAGGCATGCTGAAAGCTGCTGTAAGCTCGACATCTCTTGAACTTGGCATAGATATTGGTTATGTTGATCTTGTTTGCCAAATCGGAAGCCCTAAGAGTGTTGCCAAGGGTCTCCAGAGAATCGGGAGGGCAGGCCACGCTCTGCATGAGACATCCATCGGGCGTCTGCTAGTCTTTGATCTAGACGATCTTGTTGAATGCACGGTCTTGGTGAGGTCTGCCTATGGCGGTAAGATCGACAGAGTCGCAATCCCAATGAACTGCTTGGATGTTCTAGCCCAGCACCTGGTGGGGATGAGTGTTCAATCCAGATGGAATGTTGATGATGCATTTAGAGTCATTCAGCGTTCTTACTGCTACCATGATCTACCGTACGAGGACTTCATGGGCGCGATCAAGTACCTGTCAGGGGAACACGTAAACCTCGAAGAGCGCGGAGTGTACAGAAAACTTTGGTTTGACGAGGAACAACGCATCTTCGGGAGGAAAAGAGGGGCACGAATGATATACTTCCTAAACATAGGAACTATCCCGGAGGAAGCCAACTACAAGGTGCTCCTCGAAGAGTATAGGAATCCCCTTGGGCAACTCTCAGAGAGCTTCGTTGAACGCCTCCAACCCGGCGACATTTTCGTTCTTGGCGGCAGAGCCTACGAGTTTAGGCGAACAAGCGGTATGAAGGTCTACGTTAGACCAGCCTTTGGTCGCCGACCAACCGTACCATCATGGACTGGCGAAATGTTGCCTAGGAGCTTTGACCTTTCTTGTGAAATTGGGCAGTTTCGGCAAGCACTAGCAGACAAGATAAGGAAAGAGGGGTTGGAAGTGTCTAGGAAGTGGCTTCTAACCGAATACAGGCTGGATGAGAGGTCGGTGGAGAGCATCCTAGTATACTTTAGAAATCAGCTTGCGATCACCGGAACAGTCCCGACTGACAAGAGGCTCATGATCGAAGGATATGTTGATAGAAAAGGAAGGCTCAACGTGGTCTTCCACAGTGTCTACGGTCGTCGGGTGAACGATGCCCTAAGCAGAGCCTATGCGTACGCCATAGGCAAAGCCGTGAAAGTTAATGTGGGGACTGCGATCCTTGACGACGGGTTTGTGATTACACTGCCCTCAGGTAAGATGATCGACTTAGGTAGAATCCCATCACTTGTAACTCCAGAGAATATTGAGGAACTCATTCGCAGAGCAATTAGGAGAACGGAATTATTCAAGCAGAGGTTCAGACACTGCGCTGTTAGAAGCTTCATGGTTCTCAGAATGTATAAGGGCTGGGAGATATCCGTCAGCAGACAACAGACGAGAGCAATCAAGGTCCTTGACTTACTAGAGGGGATGGAGAGCTTCCCAGTTGTGAAGGAAACTTACAGGGAGATACTTGATGACGTTATGGACCTGCCTGACGCCGTGAGTGTTGTCAAGGGAATTGCCAATGGAGAGATAGAATTCAGGATTCTGCCCCTCACAGACGTTCCATCACCATTCTCCCACGGTTTGATCCTCGTCGGAGCAGAGGACGTAGTATTAATGGAGGATCGCGAGGCCTTACTGAGAGAGCTACACCGCCAAGTCCTAGCACGAGTAGTCGGGGAAGCTGGAGAAGCGATCTTCCCAGAAGACATTGTACAGTCACTCTATAACCAGAGGCAACACCTAACTCCCGAAACGATGGGCAAAGTGAAGGATGACATTCCCAAAGTTCTTCACGACATAGGCCCAGCAGAACTTTTCCGAGACGCTTACCCAACCATCTTTAACAGAATGGCTGTTAACCCAGAAACTGCAAGCAAATGGGCAGATGAGCTTGTCACTGAAAGCCGGGTCGTTGTTATCAGGACTCACAAAGGCGAATCTTACGGCGTAACAATGGATGATTTTCCGATGTACTACCACGTCTTCAGGAGTGCTCTCACCGAACCCGATGAACTTGACAAGAAAGTGCTAGGCGCCCTCGAGGAGAAACCAATCAAAACTAGTGAGCTGCTTCAAGTTTTGAACGTTAAGGAAACTGAGCTGAGAAGAGCTTTACGAAGGCTTGAAAGGGCAATGCTGATCGTAAGATCGAAGTACTCGCCAAAAGGATCCGCAAAGGAGGAAGGTCGAGAAACAACTTGGAACCTTTTGTCAAGGCATCTTCCAAAAGTGACATGGACTCGAATAGAAGAGGCCGACCCTGAAGATGAAAAGGAGAAAGCCGCGAAACAATTCCTTTGGTCACATGGTCCATGCATCCCATCAGAAATAGCGTCCCAATTGAACATGTCAGAAGAAGAAGCTGAGAGAATACTTAAGCGCCTGGAGAGGGTGAATGAAGTTTTCAGTGGCTACTTCATCGCCTCCAAACCACCCGGTCAGTACCTTGTTGCTGAAGACAGAGAGTTGCTGAGGCAACTGGAGAAAGGCAGGGAGCCAACACGCTTCCCCCAGATCATCGTTACGCAGCTAGCCTTGGAGAAACAACATCTGACTCCCAGCACAAGGGGCAAGGGAGAAGAAGATATTCTCAAGATAATCAGTGAACTTGGGCCTATACAGACTCATAGAGCACTATACCACAGGATAGATGGTTTCGATGTGGATTCATTGCAGAAGCTCAGGGCCAGGGACAAGGAAATTTTGGTAGGGCGATTTACGGAGAGAGGCTTGTCATACGTCCGAGTGGGCGAAGTGCCGATTTACATAGCCCTAAACGAGGGGAAGAGTAGGGACCTCTCCGACATCGATAAAGTAGTCCTGAATACTATTGAGAGAGAAAACCCTGTGACAAAAGGTAGAGTAATAGCGTTAACAGGTCTCGATAAGCCCATCGTCGACGAGAGCTTGGAAAGGCTTGAGGAAGCTCTTCGCGTGGTAAGAACGATCCTATATGAAATGGAGGCAGATACTCAACAACTGACTCTGTATGAGCCAATAGAGAACTACGCCGCAGTATCGGGGAAACTGAGTAAAGGCGAAGCATTGAGGACAGTCATTCTCAGGATCATTGAGCAACATGGGCCGATTACCATTCAGGGCATCATTTCACTAACTAATCTCCCATACGACGAAGTAGAGAGTACCCTCACAGTCCTCAGAAAGGAAGGAATGATTCTGTCTGGACAATTCATTGAAGGCATACCTATCGAAACCTATCTAGTTGCCAAGGATCTGCAAAGACTAAGAGAACTCAGTAGCAACCTTGGCAGCAGCGGCTTGAGTGACAACGAAATCCCATTTGAAGGCAAGATCATAGTCGACGTACTAAGCAATTTAGACCCGTACACGTGGAGAGTTTCTCAACAGCTTGCTGATCTCTATGGGAGCGCCTTCCACAACCCAATAGTGGTAGACGGCGAACTTGTAGGCGCAGCCGACGTCCGGGTCACGCAGGATCTCTTGCATGTAGCTGATTTGAAGATGTCAGATGTTTTGGCTGAGAAACTCGATTTGATCAAGAGAATAGGAAAACGTTTCATCGACATAGCACTATACTACGGTCTCATGGCTGTTGAGGTTGAATTCATCTGGGGCCAACCAGCTGTCTCAGAAAAGAATGAGAAACTTGTCAAGGTCTTCACAGACTTAGGTTACGAGATTGTCGGCGATAGATTATGTTGGGGGGAAACCCCCTCAGAAGTGTTTGATGAGGAAGTTGTCAGAGAGTTCCAGTTCAGAAAACAGCACGTACATCCAGAGACAAGAGGAAGAACAAAGGAGGATGTCAACAAGATAATTCAGGGAATCGGTGGCATAAGGGCGCCTTGGGACGATAAGCTGAGCATACGAACCGAGGGATTCAGGAAGGAGTGGATTCAGGACTTACTTAAGAAAGACAGAGTGCTCGTAGAAGACACGTTGCTTGGAATGAGACCTATGCTCATACCCGTGAGAGAGTGGTCGACGTATTGGTGGGCCTGCAAGACAACTTCCCGACTGAATGAAGAAGCCATGAAGCTTCTCAAGGTCATAAGGGAAAGCGGGCCAATCTCGAAGAAAGCTTTAGTCAGGAAATCGATGATGCACCAGTTTGATGTCGAACATCTTCTTTCAAAATTGGCGCACATGAGAATGGTTCTGAACATTGGAGGCCTAGCCCCTTCAGGTATCTGGGTTGCGGTAGACAAATGGTTCCCTCCAGGAGTGCGATTAGAGGAGTACGTTGAGCCTCATGAAGCGAGGAAAAGAATCGTCTACAGATTCCTAAAGAGTTTGGGACCACTTACGGTTACCCAGCTACGTGAACTAACCGGGTTACATTCAAGACAGGTAAGACTTGCGCTGATAGAACTGAGAGATCAGGGAAGAATAGGGTTAGGCAGATTCCTGAAGTCTCCAAGAACACAGATACAATTCCTAGCCCTCGAAGACCTAGATGAGCTTCACTCACTCTCTTCTGCGTTAAGGGAAGCAAAAGCGAAGCGCATTACGGGAGCATTTACGATACCGCCGGGGGACACGCTCTATTACAGTATAAAGGATGAAATCAAAAGCCTCTTCGGCACAGCATGGTGTTACACGATACTCGTTGATGGCTCAATTACTGCGGTCTTTAAGTCTAAAGGCGTAAGGAAAAGAGGCTTCATCATAATGGACCTCCTCATACTCGACAAGTACAAGGATAACAAGGATGTGCTACTCAAGATCATTGATCAAATTGACGAAGCTGCGAGGAGCATGGGTTCACTCGAAATCGAGCTCAAGATGATCAACGGGAAAGCAGTAACCTACGAAGACAACCAGAACATCGTAGATCTATTCAAAGCAAGAGGCTACAAGGTTGGTGGAATGGTTCTCTACAAGGCTTTCTCGGTAGCCGTTCAGCCCAGCGGGAAAGAAGTCTTCGCTGAACAAGTATGCGTAGAGTTCCTCATGCGCAGACAACACTTATCCCCTCTCTACAAGGGTAGAAGCAAAGAAGACGTACTCAGAATACTTCATGATATAGGCCCCGTCCAGTGGACCGATTCAATAGCCATCCGCGTCGAGAAGTTCAACCCAAATGATCTCGATGAACTCAAGTGGCACGACAAAAAAGTAGTCCACGGCAGGTTCTTGGGCGAGAATGTAACTCTTGTGCCGCTGGATGAGCTACTCGACTACTACTACGCCACGAGACCGCCGAACCTTCTTCTAGGATACGATGAGCAACGAGTACTCGAATTACTGAACAGATTTGGACCATTAGATGAGAAAGGGATAGCTGAGAAGACAGGCCTAGACGTGAACTCGGTGCAACGAGTCATCGAGAACGTTGAGAGATCTGCACGAGTAATAAGAGTCAGAAAAGGTGACTCGCACTACGAATCTGACAGTTGGCTCTATGACGTAATCGACCACTACCTTCCAAGAGGCACAGCGGAGTTAGAGAGAACGAACCCCAAAGAAGCTAGAAAAAGGATCATAATGAAATTCCTCGGCGCAAATGGCCCACTAAGCCTAAGGCAGATTGAAGAATGGAGCCACATGGACCTAGCCGAAATAAAATCAGCCCTATCTGAACTCGAAGCAGAAGGTAAAATCACATCAGGTGTCTATATAGGGGGCATCACAGGCAGACGATACATCAGAAAAGAGGACCTACCAGAACTCAGAACACTTGAAGAGACGTACCTCTCACAGAAGCCAAGCGGTGAAGCGCCATACTATGTGACGCTCCCTAACTATGACCCCGTAGTTCGAACATGGAAAGATGAACTGCTTAGAGGATTCTCAATAGGCCTAATAGAACTGGGAGCGGACTACTACGCAATCACTCTGAAGTCAGGGAACCCTGTAGCAGCGATGCAAGTACATTATGAGATGAACGCCCTGAGAATACATGATATTGAATTGCTCAACGCATCTGATGAAAACTCCGTGAACTCTATCGTCAAAGAAATAGAGAAAGTGGCACAGGAATCAAGGAAACTGGAAATACAAATCGAACACATAGGCGGCAGGGGAGTTCAGGACAAGCTAAACAAGGAGCTACTTGAGAAATTCCTTCAGAATGAGTTCAAACCTGATAAGGATGCATTACACAAGAAACTCTAAAAGGGAACGATAGCTAACCAGACACAAAAAGAGAAGTGCATCATCGCTGATTACCAACTAGGACACAACGTCACGCTCACGCAGGATTACAGTAAAAGGAGATAAGGAGTAATCCGAAATGTCAGTTCTGATGAAATATAGGGAAGAGATGACTCACGTCAAGAGCTATCTCATGAAAACCGCTCCAAAAGACGCAGAGTCATTCTTCCCGTACAGTGACGCCAGATACAAGTGGGAGCACACGTTACTTGTGTTGAAGAATGGGTTGATGCTTGCTAAGGAGGAGAAAGCAGATACAGATGTAGTAGCGCTCGCGGCGATATTTCACGATGCATGCTACTACACCTCGGAATACAGTGAACATGGGCATGAAGCAGCACAGTACGCAATGGAGTACCTGAAGAGAAGGAATTACCCAAGTGAGCTGATAGCGAATGTCTCCTACGCGATAGATGTCCACGTGGGAGAGATGAACCCCAAGACAATCGAAGCGAAAGTAATCCAAGACGCAGATACACTCGACAAGGTTGGCGCTATAGGCGTAGCGCTGGTTCTGCTAAACGCCGGAGGAAACAAGCTTCTCTTCCTCGATGCGATAAACAAGTACAAAACTGAATACCTGATGAAACTTGACTTCATGGTCAACTCAATATGGACCAACAAGGCACGGCGAATAATGACTGAACGAACAAGCTTTCTAACCAAATTCTTCAAACAACTAGAAGACGAATTAACAACGTGACCAGCTCGTATCAGTCTCATCCTGTTTCTCACGAGCTGTGAGAATAGCGGATCGTTTTCTCCCGAATCCTCCATGTTGGTGGGAAGTAGAGACTATGGGCTACCACGAACCCCAAAGAATATGAATAAGGTTCGGGAACCTATATATCATTGAATCCACAACTACGCTCGTTTGGAGTGAGCGAAGGAGGGAACAGCATGCCAATTCTTCCGCATGTCCAAAAAATAATCGACTCTTGGATAGTTTACAAAATGGACGTTAATGATCCCACGTTTAAGTCTTTGAAGGAGATTGAGGAGATTAGGAGCAAGAACCTGCAGAGGCAGATCAAGCTCTGCGCCCAGTACAGCAGGTACTACAAGGAGTTTTTCAAGAAGCACAAGATCAACCCTGACATCATTAGGACGACAGACGACTTACAGAAGATGCCGCTAACTTCCAAGAAGGACTATATGGTTGACCCACTTGCATTCAAGCTCGAGTTTGACAGACTCGGTCTGTTCGACGCGACTTGGGACATAACTTATACGACTGGTACCACTTCTGGCCGTCCATCGCCGTTCTACACTACTGTTCATGATCACTACGCATCATTGTTGCAGGCTGTGAGGTCATTTAAGATAGGTGGTGGACCCACGCCCGACGACATGATGATAAACCTCTTCCCCTTGGGGCCTATTCCACACATTGGCTGGGGGAAGACGGTTGAGTACCCAATTGCGTGCGGTATACCTTTGATATGCGCGAATGTCGGCTCCCCTCATCCTGAGTTTCCAGTTCATCGCAAGATGCAGTTCGCCATAGACCTAATCGAGAAGTACTCTAAAATGCAGAAAGCCGCTGGCCGCTCAGTTATCTTCATGGGGATAGCCTCTTTCATAAGAAGGCTTCTGATGCTTGCCGAGAGACAGAGTAAGGATTTCAGTGCTGTCCGAATGGTGAGAGCGCTGGGTGAAGCGGTGCCAAAGGAGATGAGGGATGACATCAGGCAGAGACTCCAAAACATGGGCGCAGGCGAAGTATTCGTGGGCAATGACTATGGGTTCACGGAGATTCAGGGTTCGACTACGGAGTGCGTCGAACTTGGAGGTTGCCATAACCCAGCACCAGACCTCCACTACCTTGAGGTGGTTAACCGGGAGACAGGAGAGCGGCTAGAAGATGGGAAAGAAGGTGCGTTAGCTGTAACCCATCTTAACCGTAGAGGGACTGTTCTACTGCGCTATGTGATAGGAGACCTCGTAGCCATAACGAGGGAGACTTGTCCTCACTGTGGACGAAACGGGGAACGGATAATCATCGTAACCGGTAGCACATACGCAACCAGGTCAAGCGAACTACTCAAGGTCAAGGGAGTCCTAATCAACCCTGAAATAATAAGAAATGAGGTCGTAACTACCGCCGGTGTAGCTGAGTATTGTATCATCTTGAAGAAAGAGGATCCTCAGGATCCATACTCTGGCGATGTGCTCGAATTGAGAGTAGCCCCACTCGAGGGAGTAAACAAGGAAGCGCTGGAAAAGGAGCTGAGTGAAAGGGTTTTCAACGCTATCGAGATGAGACCAAAGGTAACGTTCACCACAATGGACAACATCTTCGACCCAACTGTCAGCCTAAAAGCGCAGCGGGTACTTGACTTCAGACCGAAAATCAAGTAAGAGTACGAGGGACAAATGCCATCACTTTCCTTGAGAGCAAGACACTCCCTCCTTTTTTCTTCTCCGTCGCAAGTGGTGCGGGGAGAAAATGTCTCTCACGTGACTTTAATCGAAGACATGAGACGTGATTCCGATTCAGAAACACTTAATAACCAGAAGATTATGTGAACCATTGAATTGCCTCGGCTTTTCAATAACGCATAAATAAAAGTTGGAAACTGCTACACCTTTTGGTTTAACGATGGCCGGTGTAACGCGTCATGTCAATTCTAACCCAACTTATCATCATAACGATTCTTATTCTTAGCTGCCTAGTAACTGCATACTCTACGGGCCACAGGGCTCGCGTGATTCAGAGACAAATCAGTGAGAATAAGGCCTACCTGTCGGCCTTGAGACGAGGTGAGAAAGAACCTTCCAAGGCTGAGATGAAGGATCTGGAAAAGCATCTAAGCAGACTGAGAGGGGAGCTCAAGGAAGCTGAACAATCTTCACTGTTTTCACTATCGCCCCAAGGGAGCTCTCTTCGTGAGAAACTCAAGTCTTCCCTCCCATTGATGATCGGAATTATCGGAGGTATGGTGATAGGTGCCCTATTCATTGTTCGCGTACCCGTAATTGCCATCATTGTTCTGTACACATTAGCTACAGCTGTAGGTTCAAGTGGACTCCTCTCAGAATTCACCAGCAGTGAAAGAAAAGCCTTGGCCTTATCAGCCATACCTGCATGCTTGTATGCTCTAACCCAGGCCTTCTTGTTTTTCGGGCTATTCGACTACGTGTTTTGGCTGTTCGACATTGTGATTGTCTTCACTTTGGTTGGTGTCTCGATCATTCTTGGAAAGGAGCTTCCTATTGAGATCGTGATTATTCTGGCGATAATTCTGTCGGTGTGGGATATCTACGCAGTTCTATTTTCGAACGTTATGGAGAGCGCTGTATCATACTTGGCTTTCACACTGTTCAGCGTCTTGATACCTAGTGGAGTTACTCCTCTCGGGATCGGTTACGCTTTACTCGGAGGTGGAGATCTATTCTTCTCCTTTCTTCTCGTCACCGCATTCACAAGGAGGCTGAAGGACATACCAGTAGCGCTCATAGTTTTGATTGCGACTTCATTGCTGGGCTTGACAGCCACGATGTACGTTCTTGGGATAGGCATGGCTCCCGCCTTGCCGGCAGTTTTAGCAGCTGGGGTGCTATCCGTTGCATACTACTACAAGAAATTGAAGAAGCCGTACTGAGAAATCTATGCACCTAACTCTCAGATTGAGAAGCACTTTGATGTAGATGGATGGAGAATTTATATTCCATTCTTCGCATTCTAACTAATTGTATTAGCAATTCCTTAAGAGAAACAGTGACCTGGTTAGGAGAAAAGGGAGGTCACGATTCTACTTCAAGTGACTTGTCTATCGGCGGTTGGGTGCAGATGTCAGGGTTAGGCGGCTTTGAGAAGAAGGACGACTGCAGTAATGGTAGCCATTGGCTACTATCTCTGCTTAGAGAGGCAGGGGTTCCTCCATCTGACCTAACTTATGATATCAATCTTCTCAGGAGAAGAGCTTCCAGAAGCAACATGTGCGTGTTGTGCAAGGGAGGCAAGTTCCTCTGTGGTAAGCCAAGGTGCTCAGTGCTAGCTAGAGCATTCTCGTACACCAAGATTGCGAAGACCATTGACAGGGTTGATCTCGACGGAACGTCACCGCCGGGAGTCTTCATCGGGAGAATCGGGTACCCATATGTATACGCTGGTCCGATGGTGCCACCTATTCACGGTGACACGTATATCATGGATGTGCCCGAGCTGTGGGGTCCATGCGGCTTCGCAAGGTCGATTGATGACATAATAGACTTCAGGTTAAAGCTGGTAAGAGGAAAGTCTCGCCTAAACGTGAATGCCGCTGCAACAGACTCTGGAGGAAAGATCACAGACGTTATCACCGAGCTCGCGTTGGCAAAGAGCCCAGTGGAGACAGAGATGCTCCTGAGAAAGAAGCCCAGTGGCCCGATAGTCTTAGACGACGATGTTCAACCTTTTGGCCCCTCCGCGCCGATCGACAAGGTCAACGTAGGCAACGTGTACTGGGATCCCCCACTTGAGAAAGCTTACCACGACTTCGACCTAAAGGCCTCCGACGCCGTATTCGACCTCTACACCAGCGGCACGCTAGTCTCAAGGATCCAGAAGGCCTTCAGCGTAGGAGCCTTTGGAGTCAAAGAGAGAAGGAAACTTGTGCCTACACGCTGGAGCATAACCGCCGTTGACAGCATAATATCTAAGACACTCATGGATAACGTCAAGACACAACCTCTGATCAACGAGTACAGGATCTATGAGTCAAACTACCTTGACAACCGATGGATCATACTCATGGCTCCACAGGGATGGAGCTACGAACTCGTCGAAGCCTGGTACCCTGGCACTACCTGGAACCCTGATAGCAAGAATATCGTGATATTCTCAGACCACGAAATGTATGAGGGCAGGACTACCTACCCCGACATCGGCGGGTGTTACTTTGCCTCAAGGTTAGCCGTTACAGAGAAACTTGTTGCCGAACGCCGCCAGGCAACCGTTGTTGTTCTGAGAGAAACTCACCCCGGCTACATAGTACCTGTAGGGGTATGGAACGTTCGCGAAAATGTGCGAAACGCTCTGAGAAACGCGCCAATCAAATTCAATAATCCGAGAGACGTATTGAGACACGTTTCTTCAAAGTTCGATATAGGGTTAACCCAGTGGATCAAGAGTAGCAAGTTGCTGCAGGAACTTCTTTTTCAAACAAGAATAACTGACTTCTGAGAACTTTGGATTCGCAAGTCTGTGTTTTATAGCCGTGAACTATTTTACGGAGATAAAATATATAACTAACCTCGGACCCTATTCTTGGAGAGGGAGTGTGTTTCCCATGGGCAAAGAGATACGTGTTGCCATAGTTGGTCTTGGAAACTGCGCTTCTACACTGATTCAAGGACTAACCTACTATAGAAACGTGAGTAAACATGACACTGTACCAGGGTTAATGCACCCTGAGCTTGGCGGGTACAAGATAAGTGACATAAAAGTCGTCGCAGCCTTTGATGTAAACAAGCTGAAGATAGGTCATGACCTAAGCGAAGCGATATTTGCTCATCCTAATGTTGCCGAACGTTTCGCAGATGTTAAGAAGCTAGGTGTAGATGTCCAAGCAGGTCCAATTCTTGATGGCGTTGCACCCCATATGTTCGAGTCTTTCCATGTTTACGGCGACGGGATAAAGCCTGTTGACCCAGCCAAGGTGCTGGAGGACTCAGGTGCTGAGATTTTGATTAACTATCTCCCTGTCGGAAGCAGGGAAGCCACAAGATTCTATGTCGAAGCTTGCCTTAACGTTGGGTGCGCTCTCGTGAACTGCATCCCGGAGTTCATAGCTTCGGACCACGCGTGGGCAGAAAAGTTCTCTGAGAGAAAGCTGCCCGTTGCTGGAGATGATATTAAGAGCCAAGTTGGGGCGACAATCGTTCACCGGGCATTAGTGAACCTAATGTTGGAACGTGGAGTAAAGATAGAGGAAACCTACCAGCTGAATGTAGGCGGCGACACAGACTTCGAGAACATGCTAGACGAAAACAGGCTCGCATCCAAAAGGATCAGTAAAACTCAAGCAGTGACAAGCTTGAGCGACTACCAGTTCCCCACAAGGATAGGCCCATCAGACTGGGTCAGCTTCCTCGGAGACAAAAAAATCTGCTACATCTACATCAAGGGACGAAAATTCGGTGATCGACCAATAACAGTAGATCTAAAGTTGTCGGTGGAGGACTCGCCAAACAGCGGAGGCGTAGTCATAGATGTTATCAGGGGAACCAAACTCGCCCTAGATAGAGGGGTAAGTGGGTCGCTGGATAGCATATCCTCTTACGCGTTCAAGCATCCACCAGTGAATGTTCCTGACCACATTGCTAGGCAGTGGGCCGAGGAGTTCATCCAAGGCAGGAGAGAAAGATAGCAAAGCAAGAATGGCACTGCAACCACGATGAACTACTCTGTTTTGCGGAAATCGCATGACATCATCAAGCCTGCTATTATTCTCAAGGTAACCTTTTAATTCAGCACATCTATCTCATATATTTGGCTCATATTGGATTTTTAGTCTCTGCAGGACTGGGCAGGGGAATGAAAATTGAGTCTAGAGACAGCAACTGAGAAAAGTCTTCTCCAATCGAAGTGGGTTCTTGTTCCCATTGTCCTGGCATTGTACGTGGTTGCCATCTATTTGATACAACCATTCGTAGCGGAAGGATCGGCTTGGCTATTCATAGATATGCATAATGTGATCTTTGCGGTTGTTGGTGCGTTGATCTTTGCGCTTGTTGCTCGGCGATTTGGTTGGTCGAGTACTAGACCCGGTCTGACATCAATAATCATTTCGATAGGACTTGTCCTTTGGGTTTTGGCGGAGTCGGCTTGGCTCTATTACGAATGGGTTGGCGAAGAGCCGTTTCCATCGGTGGCAGACGTTTTCTATATTGCGGGATACTTCCCATTCGCGGTTGCGCTGTTGCTGAACATCAGAACGATTCGGGTGAAATTCAAGCCGTCGACGCTTGCTCTGTGGATTGCTCTTTCCATTGTCACTTTTGTTGCCATAGCGTTGCTAGCGATCATCCCAATAGCTCAGGTTGGGATTGGGTCAGATACTCTAATCAGCATGGTGTATCCTTTCGAAGACTTCGTAATCATTGTCCTTGCTTTGGTTATATTGCTCAAGTTTCGATCCGGGGAGATTGCTCAACCTTGGGGGCTTTTGGTTCTCGGCTTTGTCTTGGAGGCGATCGGGGATATCTGGTTTACTTATGCAGAGAACGCCGGAGCATACGCTGCGCCCTATCATCCATTGGACATGGTTCTCACCCTCGGATATGTGACCATTATTGCGAGTGGTCTCTTCTTCGTATTGATGTACAGGGTGCACGGAGGGCGCCAGAATGCTTAAGGGATTGCTGGTTATTCAAGAGAGCGGAACCCCAATTTACACTTTTTTTACTGAAAAGGTTACTGCGGATCGGGGATTACTGATCTCAGGTTTCCTGACCGCAATGCAGGCATTCGCCAGTGAAACTTCGTTGTCTCCAGACGGCGGCAACATTCACTCCATAAAGCTGTCTCAGAGTCTTCTCACATTTCGGCTCCTAAATCTTCAGACCAAGGCAGACCAACCTGTACAATACTACTTTGTGCTTCTAACCGACATAGAGAAAAAACAGACGGTTGAAACCGAAGCGCTTCTCGAATACCTGATTCTCAATTTCTTAAGTTACAGCGGAGGAGTATTTCGCAATAAAATGCGGGAACTCGGTCATCAGCCGAGAGAATTTGAAGCATTTGATGAATTCACAAAGAAGATCGTGGGCTTGGACTGGAAGGCAATCAAGAGGAAGATCAAACCGGTCCCCGGCTCTCTTCTACAAGGGGTATTAAATGAAGTTAGAGACTATCTTCCACTCGATCAAATTCTCAAGCTACACCCCAAGATTGTGCGTATTGGTTCGTCATATGCCTGGCTGTCAGACGATCTTCCCGAGGCGGAAGAGAGAGAACTGCTTGACAAGATAAAGAAACTGCTCTCGCACATGTTCGGCGAATCACTGTATGACTCGATCGTAGCCGATGTTAACAAGCAATTGCCGAAGGAAGAAGAGAACTGAAATCCTAGTTCCCGATGTGCAGTAACCAGCTGCCTACCGACAAAAAAAGAGTAGTTATGAAGTGAGAGCAGTCACTTCTTGTCTTTGGCTATGGAATCTTAGTTCCATTCGATTTCGGGGCTGTCAAACCCATGGCCCAAGATACGTTGATCCTATCACGATGGCAAGTATGACCATCACTACGTAGAACATGAAGGCTATGATGATCGACTTATCCCACGCTATGTCGACGAGCGCATGCACCAGCAATATTATGATTGTGTAACCTATTATTGAGCCTAGTGCACTTATGATGGGGATTGACTGAACGGCTGGGACTACTAGTACACCGATTATGGCGATAAGCAGGATCATAACTAGCTTTTCGCTAGTCTTCCTTGATCCAGCCACTAGCCTAACAGCTAACCATAGAACGACGAAAGCCACTAGGATCTGTATCAAGAGCACGGCGTACCATGGTAAATCTAAAGCCATTCTAAACGCACCATTCTTTTCAATTAGATTTTCTTTTTAGATTATTGAACCCACGTATTTGATAAGTCTTGTGCTTTGAGATCTCTATTGGCAAAGGTATAGATGCTAGACCGATACTGCCCTTTGGAAAAACCCCGCCTTTTGGGATCTGGGTCTTGTTGCTTCAGAATCGCTGGATATCTGGAACTAGGGAGGATACGTTCCCGATTTTCTTAGAGAGGTCTGTGTCTATGTATGCCCTTTTCCAGTCCGGCCTCCCATATTTCGCCGTGAAAATCGTGATTACTCTTTTTGAAACCGCCATGTAGCCCGTTCCCTCAAAGTACTCGTGAGCTCTGACCAGAACCTTGGCGCCAACCCCTTTTAGGAATCTCTCTGTGATATCATTGCCAAAGTACCTTATTTCGCTGAGACCGAGGGGATCCCTTCCATAGTTTTGCTCGAATCCGTGTATCTCAGGTCGCGGATCATTCCACAGTAGTTGACCAAGTTTCTCTCCTTCCAAGTCTGCAATTTGTTTGAGGGAGGACACCTTTTCAGGTATTCCCCCGTGCACAGCGAAGATCCCATTTCCCGTGAAAACAGCATGAGGAAACTTGTCGAACAACTTGTTGCACAGTGTGTAGACCTCTTTCCCATTGTTGTGATACTTGGCATATACTTCGTTGATGAATCCATATCGCGAATTAACGTCGGGCAACTCGTGGTTCCCCTTTAGCAGTATGACATTTCCCTTCAACTGGATCTTTAGGTTGAAAAGTGTTGTTAACACTTCAACAGAGTTAGGTCCTCTGTCAACGAGATCACCGAGGAAGACGAGGTAGCCTCTGCGATCTGACTCGACCTTTTCTTCTGTGAAATTGGAGCGGCGCAGTACTTCTTTCAGACTATCAAGCTCACCGTGAATGTCCCCCACGAACAATGCTCTTCCATGCGCAGGCAGTTTAATCAACTTATTTTCAACTATCGCTCCGCTTTTCAGTTTACCTAGCTCCCGCTCCTCGCGAATAATCCTTGCAACCGCGATAATCATCTCTTCGAATTCATCTGCTGACAACAAAGCCATTTTCAACGTTGTCTCCTATCACAGGTTTTGCTGTGGATCAGCAAAAGATCATAGTAATGCCTATAGCAACCATCACTATGCTACAAGCACCATTCGCATATCTCTTGGCTTGTCACACAGTGGTTGCATCCTTCCTTACCGCATTTTCTACAGGTTACGGGCTTGGCGCAATTCTTGCAGTAGACCTCTTCCTCAACCTCACAGAAGATTGCGTCATCCATGCAGATCTCCATTCCGCAAGTCTTACAGCTGAAGATGTCAGCCACTCTTCCGCAGATCATGCATCTAGCTCGACCCGTTGTCGGGTTCTCCTTGGCAAAAATGGACAATGGCATCAGCTTAGCTGTTCCATTGAGCAGCAGTCCCGCAGCCTTCACGTATCCATCAGGATTGAAATTTGTTCTAAGCTGATAGTCTTCATTTTCCCTTTTGACATTTTCGAGAAGCTGCGTTTCGCTCAATCCTAGGTTAGTCTCAAGCTTGGGGGATAACAGAGAATAAGAGAAGAGGAACCATCTACTCTTGGCCCTCCAGGCAATAAGAAGGTCATCGAGGTTCAGCGCTTCCACAAGCCAAGATTGTCTCTCAACTCTCGCTTTAGAGATCAAGAGCGGATCATGCCTACTCTTACACTCGACTCCCCATCTCTTATTACCAGATAGAAGTAGATAGTCGAACACATCTCCGCGGTCGATTATCTGTGTTTTGGCCAAGTGAGGTGAGAGCTTTAGACACAGGAAGCCTTGTTCATGCATTACCTTTGCGAACTCGGATTCCCACTCAAAACCAACCAGGAACGTTTTAGTGAACATGGTCATGTCGTCGAGATTCAAATTCACATTGATGTCTTTGAAGTATCTGACTAGCCGATACAGCAAGTCCAGCAGCAGGTATTCTTCATCCCGAGGAACCCTGAACACCACGATCTCATTCCACACATTGTTCAAGCTGTTCTTATAACAATTCCAGCACGAATTCGAATTCTTGACGCTCAGCCACTTGATTTGAGAAACTACGTTCCTTATTAGACTTTGTTCTCACTGCAGGATAAAGATCTTTCACTTTTATAGAGAGGAGTATAGAGTATTAAAGCTAATGTTTCCAGTCCGCGGGAAGCCTAGAGTTTTTGATGAGGCTACTTGGCAGACCCGTTTCCTAAATCTTTCGTTGCGTGCAATCTCGTCGACACGGATTGTGGGGACTGATTCATCTGCAGCTACCAAGAGAGAAGACTAGTATGCTTATTAGCTTCAACGACTATACTTTCACCTACATGTTTAAGAGGGCACTAGAGGGTTGAATAGGTTTGGCTGAGAAACCTGCATTAACCCGATTGCTCAAGGCGAATGCTGGCATAAGCGACGAGGCTGCACTTGTTTACAAGTATGTATTGATGGTTGGAACTCTGACCATAGGTGAGGTTTGTGAGTACACTGGTTTTGAGTTCGACGTGGCCTCCAAAACCCTCAAGGAGCTTGTCGATGGGAGACTCATCCGGAAGTTGGAGCATGTAGTGGACAGATATGTTCCTGTGGCACCCTACAGAGTGTTTGCAGAGCATCTTGTAGATTTTCAGAGGACAATAAGAGAAGTCGAGGAAAACACAAGGAAGTCGATATACGCGACTCTTGCTGAAATATCGCGGGTCATTGAGGAGTGGAAAGGGAGCGCAACCCACGTAAGAGAGGAGGAGCTGAGTCGGACAAAGCAAGAAACAAGTAGACTAAAGGAAGAGTTCCAGAGTGCACGGAATAGCCTCGTCGAAAAGTTGAGACACGAGACGGAGGAGAAGAAGTCAAGCATAAGTGAAGCGCTTAAGAAACACGTCGAGGAACACGTGACGAGAGTCTCAGGGATCAAGAAAGACGTTACGCTTAGGCTTGATAATTCAGTGATCAAGTTCATTGAGACAACTGAGAAGCTCAAGGAAGAGGTGGCTCAAGCTGCTTCAAGCTATCTCAGCAGATTTGATGAGAAGATAAAACTGTTCCTCAATGCCATCAACGCCGACTTGAGTACATTCCAATCTGAACTATTTTCATCCGCCGAAAAGTTCCAAGGCGAAGTCTCCGCAATTCTTGAGGAGTGGAACACCAAGATAGGGGAGTTCGCCGAGACCGTTAGGACAAGAACTAACGCCTTGTTGCGTGAGGTTGGGCAAACTTATGGTCAGCTTTCAACCGAGCTACAGAGAACTGTTTCAAGTGACTTTAGTTCAACATCCGAAGGGATCTCCTTAGGAAACAAGGAGCTTGAATCAAACCTTAAAGGTGTATTCCAAGGATACGGTGAGAAGCTCAATGAGAACATAAACAGCTTCCAGACAGAAACGCATGAGGCTATAGACGTATGGAGATCGGCATACAAGGGTGAATTGGAGAGCCAAGCCAAGTATCTCAAGATGAGCATTGATAGCCATCAGCAAAGCTTGACTCCGAAACTGGAATCGACTAAGACAACAATTTCCGAGCTCCTAAAGACCTACTCGACAAACGCCAAGAGCGCAGGTGACGAGCTTGGATCTAACTTAAGCGGGATAACCGAATCAATCAAGAAGGACCTATCTTCAAAGCTTGGTGCATCGAAGGACGAGCTACAAGAATCCTGCGACATCGCCGCCAAGAACTGCATCACCCTAGCCTCCATTTTGGAATCCTTGTCAAAGAAGAACATCCTACTAACATCCAAGACGATTAAAGACTTCACTCTCGACTCTAAGGACAAGCTATCAAAGATGAAAGCCACTTTTGTTGAAGACGCCGAGTCTTTCATGGAGGAAATCAAGGAACGAGTTCTGAAGACATTGTTGGCAGCGAAGGAAACTACCCGGAGTGCTGGAAACGTTCCCGCTAGTGCAAGAGGGAAGGATGGTGATCCGCCGTCGGAATCCGAGGATGACCCTCCATCTGCTACCAGAGGCCGTGGTAAAAAGACTGATGCAACACGGGCTAAGAGCCTTTTACTGAAAGAAGCCACAAAGAGGATAGATGAAGCTGGAAAGACTTACATCGAGGCAATGAAGAAAATCATTGACACTTTAGAGAAATCCACTTCTGAAAGGATATCAACCGTCCTGAGATTTGAAGATGGACTTGCGACGAAGTGGGAATCCATTATAACAACGATGAGCAAGGTCACTGAGCTAGCTGAAAGCATTAAATTATTCCCATCTGAAATCGGCAAGCCCGCTGACGAATTGATCGAGAAATATGGCGAAAAAGTAAATGTCTCTTTATCGTCCACTAGGAGACTTCTTAATGTTTATCTTTCGTCCCTCGGGGACCAAGCATCTGGCACCCTGAAGAAATGGAGTATAACCGTCGACAAAACCAAGAAAGAACTGAGTGACCTCTTCATTAAGAAGCAAGAGGAGATAGGGGGATTCGTCTCCAAGCAGATAGCCGTCATGCAGAATATCGCTGCTGATCGAGGAAAAGAGCTGGCGGATCTGGCATCAAGCAAGATTGAGTCCTTCAAGTCACAGAGTTCGACCGCACAATCAACTATAACAAAGCAGGTAGCTTCAAACACAGAAAGTACTAGGGGATCACTCATGGACATAGAAAACAAGCTGACAGGTGATCTTGAAGCCAGCGCGAAAGAATTCACGCAGAAGATAGAATCAGAATGCAAAGAGAACGATGATACGTCAGCAAGAGTCGTCGACGAGACCGCGAAGGCGGTGACGAATCTAAAGGAGCAATTCAACTCGATCGTCGACCGAGAGAAGATAGAAGTCAAGCAGATCTGCGAAGACGCCAGTTCCGAACTTAAAGAGACTACGTCAGAGAACAGTAGAGAACTACGCAGTATCGTATCATCACTGACAGGTTCCTTCAGCACAATCCTCGATGAAGCAAGTGAAGGATACAAGAAAGAATGCGAGTCAATCAAGGCAACGATAATCACTGTCCTATCAGAGCACCTGAAGAGTTATACCGAGGCCGTAACCATGATCACTGGCGAAGTAAACTCAACCTTCTCAAGGCACTTCGACGACTGCAACGAAATGACTGGAAGCTTCGGAAGGAAATTGGATGAACTACTAACTGCACACCAGACTGGTTATGAGGAGTCGTCCAACAAGATGCTCAGAGGACTGGCGAATTGCATAGATCGAGGTGAAGCAGCCATTAACCAGAACGCTAACAGGATGCTGAAAGAATTCACCGACAACACAACAAGGATAGCCAAAGAATCTAACTCAGTTGAAACCTTCATGAGAACAGCTTGGGCAGAGATAACCGACACACAACAGATAAATGCCGATAAGACTTGGCACTACGTAACCAGGCGGGCAATACTCAACCATCTGAAAGACATGGTGAAGAGAACAAAGTCAACTGTAACAATAGTTGTTCCCAACCTGGATGAGGTCCCATTAAAAGAGATTAAGGAAATAAGCAAGGCGATAAGAATTAACATCGTTGCAGGGGTCGATGAAATACTTCACAAGAAGCTACTCAAGGAACTGCTCGCACAAGGAAATGTGAGAATATGGAACCTCGCCGAGAAAGACTACATTAGCTGCACGAGGGATGCGGAAGAAGTACTAATTGCCCCTGTGGCAAAAAGGGACTTGGACTGTGTGGCAACTGCAAGCGTAGAGGAAAACTATGTGAAACTGTATCACAAGTTCATAGGGCCAATGTGGATGGCATCCTCGAGAGAGATCAAGGAAAAGGAATTAAGGTGATGACCGGGTCATGAACAACTTTGATTATGAATTGAAGTTGCTGTCAACACTTGTGGAATTGGATACGGATTCTAATGAGAAGAGAAACTATGAGGAATGCAGTGGGTTCATATCTGATGAAGCGAAGAAGATGGGATTGGGCGTCGAGATTCTCGATGGGAGAGCAGTTCTAAAGGGGGACAACCGACCTAGACCAAACGTCATCATCAACTTAGACAAAGGATCGGATACAACTCTTCTACTCGTGACCCATTACGACATCGTTCCTCCAGGGCAAGGATGGGCTCATGATCCATTCAAACTCACGATTGAGGGTGACAAAGCCTATGGGAGAGGAGCAGCGGACGACAAGGGTAGCATAGTGTCCTGCTTTGGGGCACTAGCTAAACTCGTAGATGATACGGCAACAGACGTCAACGTAAAACTAGTTGTAACATGCGATGAGGAAGTTGGGGGAGAAGCTGGCATCGAGTTCCTTACCCAGAAGGCAGGGATCAGAGCAGACGCAGCCCTAGTCATTGATAGTGGTCCTGAATATGTGAGCTGTGGAGCCAGCGGAGTGCTCTGGGGAAAGATAAAAGTTAAAGGAAAACAAGGGCATGCTGCATTACCACATAAGGCGAAAAACGCCATTGATGAAGCCTTGAAGATGATATCCTCACTCCAAGAATACAGAAAGAAGATCACTAGCGATAGAAAGTCAAAGATCCCGGCACCGCCGGATAGCCCACAGAAAAACCTCTGGAGAAGACTATCTGTAACAATGATGCACGCTGGAGAGAAGGAAAATGTGATCCCAGGGGAATGTGATGTCCGCTTCGATCTGCGCGCTCTTCCGGATGAGAACTTTGATGAGATCAAGAGCAGGACAGAGAAATTCGTCACGAGTGAAGCACAGAAGAAAGGTGTGGACGCAACATATGAGGTTGTCCACGCCACGCCTGGTTACTTTACGGACTTGAGGCATCCATTGGTAATTTCGCTTAGAGATGCTGTCAAGAAAATTACGGGCGAAGAGCTTGCAGTGGCAGCCGACCTCGGAGGTAACGATGGAGCTTTTCTAGCCAAAGTTGGGGTACCCGTCGCGTGCTTCGGTCCCCTGAGGGAAGGAACAAACTATCACGGCTTGGACGAGTACGTAGGGCTAGGCGATATAGCGCTTACCCGCGACGTAATTGTAGCCCTATGCCAAGAGGGAAGAAGAAAGCTGAAGAAAAAGTAGAGCAATCTTCACTTAATTCGAAGAAAACAGGAACCCCTCTCAAATCTTCCATTTTCAAGTTGCGTTATCTACTGACGCCACGCCATTCTCTTAGAGCTTTCTCGTACCTCTCAGGTGTACCAGTGTCAAACCATTGTCCTGAGAATAGATAGCCGTATAGTTCACCCTTTTCTGCTATTTTGGGAAAGACGTCCCTCTCTATCAAGGAGAAGCCTCCGTCTGGAACCATGTCACAAACCGATGGCTCAAGGATGTACATTCCCGTGTTTATTAGGTTAGAGGGTGCTTCCCCTTTGCGTGGCTTCTCAACGAACTTGACTATTTTTTCCCCTTCAAGGACGACTACGCCGTAGGTTGAAGGATCGCTGACAGTGGTTAAGGCAATGGTCGCCTTGGCCTTGTTTTCAAAGTGGGCTTGATACATCTTGTATAAGTCGATGTTGATCAGGTTATCCCCGTTTACCATCACGAAAGTGTCTTTCAGAAGGTGCTTGGCAAGACGAAGCGGACCCCCTGTTCCAAGTTCTTCCTGTTCCTCGATAAAAGTCATTTTGACGCCTAACCTCTTCTCATCACTGAAGTATTCCTTGACTTTCTCGCCTAGATACCCTACGCTCAAGACTATGTTTCGGATGTCATACAAACGGAGCAAGTCGATAACATGCTCGAGGATAGGTTTACCTTGAAGCGGAACCAGGGGCTTCGGTATCTCGTACGTGATGGGGCGGAGACGGGTTCCTTTGCCACCTGCTAGGATGAAGGCCTTGGAAGGCATCCTGTCAATTAAGGCCTGTAGCAAAAGTGATTCCACAGCTTGTGAGAGATTCCTAATTCTGCTGCCATCAACCATCAAACCTATCTTACGCAGTATTTCACTGTCAAGGGTCATTGAAACCTTCTTCTTTCGCCTCATCATACGATTACCAGCCCCTTGTCACCTGAAAGTCACCGTATTATTCGTGATTGTTGTCTTATGACTTTCATCCGAGGAGACTAATCGACGAATAATCTCTTACTGGAAGAGAGGAATTGCAGGCTAGCTTAGTTGACTGAAGACAAGAAACTCAATATGAAATTCGACGAATATAAGTATTTCACTTACGTTGATATCAGACTTCCATAGTTAGTATTCTTATCTCTCGCCATCTTTAAAAGAATCGGTCATTGACCATGGTCAGTGGATGTTCCTCTTCTGTTTATTCTAGGGACGTCGACGAAACTTTTATGGCGTCCCGTCTAACTTGATCAAGTATGACTGACACGGAAAATAGAGGAGCGGCAAACCAGTGGAGACATGGGCAACACTACTAACTTCGATCGGTTTCATTGTCTTCATAGTAGGGATAGCTTTGGTTTTCATAGGAATCATCATGTCTGTGGTTAGAAGAAGTTCCCAGGAACGCCAACGGGAGAAAGAAGAAAAAAAGCAGAACCGGAAGAGAGTTCGCGGTGCCGGAGTTGTAGTAATTGGCCCGATACCTATAGTGTTTGGAACAGATAGAGGCGCTCTGCTGATAGCTTTGGGCGCAGCTTTAGCTTTAGTGATCTTCTACCTGCTACTGCTATCACGTTCTTAGGAGTATGAGGTCTGGTAGCTATGACCAACGAAGGACGCTTCATTACTGCAGGTGCCATACTGTCAGTTATAGGACTCGTTGCGATCGTGACCGGATTAGTCGCGAACTCCTTAATGGCTGGAAATGGTGGATCCACCTCTTTTGGCAGCGTCGTAATGATAGGACCTATCCCGCTGATTTTCGGAACAGACAGAACAGCTCTAACTGTTGCAGTTGTTGGAGCAGTAATTCTGATGGCAGTGGCATTCGCCATCACATACATGGGTGCCAGAAAGAAAGTAGTGGTGGACCAAGAAGTTTAGTCCACTATATTCGCGTATCCTACGGGCCACTTAACGATTCACCTTTGATTGCTTAAACAGGATACCGCAGGTGCCGCTAGTCGCCTGGATCCATACGGATTTCCGTCAAAAAGCAATTTGCCTGTGGAGGGGGACTACCATCATGGACTTATGACCGACACTTCCGCTACTGCGTATACCCCCTCATCGTAGGCAGTAACGACCCTCAAGTTTAGCTTCGTGCCATTTGTGAAAGCTTGTGTCAGCATGGTTGTGTCTAGTCCTGAAACCCTGAAGGTTATTGACTGACCTGGGTTAACGTAGTATGTTTCGTAATGTGTGCTCCACGAGCTTGACCCCGCATCCCAGACTTGGAGAGGTTGGGTCGCAACATGGCGGGAGTTGTTCAGCCAGATGCCGCCATTATGCGTTCTTCCAGTTGCGTCTACAAAGTTGTTCAATGGGATTGGCGGGAATGAAGCTCCTCCATTGTTCTTCACGGTTACCACAGCTGTTCCATTGTTGTAGAGTCTAGTTGCGTTCACATCTATGGACAGTTTCTCATTCATTTCGAGGGGCGTGTAATCGACCTCATAGATCTTTACCAGATGATTTGATGATACGAATGCAGTCTTGAAGAATCTTGGACCGTAGGGATCTATTACACTTACCGGAACGTAGCCCTGCTGCGACTGCGGGAAGTAATTGTTCATTGTGCTTAGCGCATTTTGATTTGGATTAACAGCTGGGAACGGTTGATATGCCATTCTGCGAGTCGAATTAGATGTTCCCATGTTCAAGACGAGTACGTCGTCGAGGCTCGCTTGGTACGGAAGCCCAGTCTGGTATGGTTCACCGTTGTACATCAATCGGTACAGAGTCGTGTTGAAGAACAGTGGGTGTATCAATTGAGCGGTTTCGTTGAAGTACAAAGTCTCGTTGATGAGCCCCTGTGACGCGAAATTGTCTGCAGCTATTCTCAACATCCATAGCCACTTACCTTCATCGCCAGCTAACCCACTTTGCATGTGACCAAAGTACGTTAAGACGTACCTGGTATTGAATCTCCTGAAGATCTGCAGTGACGCCGTTTCATTAGTTGACATGAACGCCAGCCCAATCAATGCAATCTGCGTGCTGTTAATCGTGCCGTTATCATCTACTGAAGTTCTATTACCTACGCATGTGATGAAGTATCCATAGTCCCACCAGCTGGCTACGACGGAGTTTGATGGCGCTACGTTGTTCATCCACGCCAATGCCTCCTGCCAGTCGTGGTAGACTCCTCCTGGCAATATCTCAGGCGGCGACATGCTCTGGATCAAGGTGACTTGACTGCCGGGAACTTCGGCCACGATCGTCGTCCCATATGCAAAAAGTATAAGTCCTACCATCAAGAATGCTACCGCGGAGTACTCTCTGCCGACAGCGGGTGTGAGCCGCAACCTCTTTCTATGAACTACTTCTTCTTTCGGCGCTAGCATAATCTTGGAAAACGGCCTAAGCGTACTTGACAAACCGTAGCCAGCAACAATGGCGAGAATCGGTGAGAGAGTCACGACTATTCTTATCATCGACCCAGAGAAATACACGAGTGTTACGGTCGACAGTATCATGAAAACATCCATGTCACTCAGTCTCCTAAAGGAGAAGTAGAGACCCACGATGGACAGAGCAACTGTAATCCCAAGATACCAATAGAAACTCGCCCATACGGTTGGCAAGTGCTCGCCGACTGAAGCGAGTATCCTCGCTTGTGTTTCTCTGAAAATAGGCAAAAGTACAGTGAAGAACTTGCTCCCCATCGGGGTAAGTAGTAGTATGACGAGAACTCCCACACCGCCTATCGCGAAGAGTAGAAACGGGTTCACAGTCCCAGCTTTTTTGCCAATCTTGGAGAAGAAGGGGATCCTAGCGAAGTACTTTGAGCCCTCATACGCGATCAAGAGTCCAAGAATGAAGATAGCTGGAAGGACGTCTCCGCCTGTCAGCATGCGCGCCCCGTTTCGTGGCGCAAGAGTCGCAATGAACAGCCCAAGTAGCAGCGTGATGACGCTTGCATTGAATAGCTTAATAGTGTACCTTCTCAGGACGAGCATCACGAAGATGAACAGTGCCAATATATCGATGACATATCTAAGGATTCCCCAGCTAATGCACACAAATCCCAGAAACAGACCAGCCATGATTGCTGATGGAACTGAGTCTCTCTTTAGGGCTCTCAGGTAAAAGTAAAACGTACACAACATTAGGAATATGCCGAAGGCTTCGTTGTCAAAGAACCCCGCTACTTGCCGCTGAATAATCGCTGGAGAGACCGCGATGAAGAAAGCTGCCAAAAGGCCTGAGCGCCTATCATAGGCTTCCTTCCCCAGGAAATAGGTAATTATGGGTGTCAATGCTCCAAAGATAACAGGGAAGTAGTAGCAAACGGTGAAGGCGGAGACCTGTATACCAGCTAGGTTGAGGGCGTCGTAAATGAATACGGCTGCAAAAATCATCCCAGGGTACGTGCTTGTGGCTACGTTTCTACCGAAGGGAGTCCATGCTAAGTAGTCTGTCCATGTGAACCATGGTCCAAAACCGTTTTGAACGATGTACTGCACGCTTCTATAGAAATACCACGGGTCAAACTCCTTCAAGAGAGGCTCGTACGTGAAGATGGGGGAGAGCCTA
>JAUQYT010000171.1 GCA_030587605.1 Candidatus Njordarchaeum guaymasense | reverse complement strand
ACTCCGTATCCGAGACTTTACTACTTAGTCGTTTCCTACTCATCACTTTTTGGGGAAAGTGCCGGCATTTTCTTCTTGATCCTTTTCCCTAATTTCTGTGAGGCTACTTCGTAACAGTTATGTCGATTCTCTTCCAGTCCTTCTTAACATCTCGGAGAGATGTCACTGCTCCGACGATTGTCCCACCCAGCATCTTTACTACGAAATCGTTTAGATCGATTTCCTTATCGTCGATGAGGAGCTTAACGTCCAAACCTATCACCCGGACAAGAAGTATCATGAGAAACGTAAAAACTTTATGTGAATAATGCAGAAAAGACATACTGTGGGCTAATGATGAGCCTAACCAGGAGAGGGATGCGTCGTCATGAGTCTTGATGCGAAAACTCGAATGTTGAGGATAATTGAGCTCTTGGAAAAGGAATATCCAGATGCGAAAACAGCCCTAAGCTACAAGAACCCAGTGGAGCTCCTAGTTGCAACCATACTCTCAGCTCAATGTACCGATAAGAAAGTCAATGAAGTAACGAGAACGCTTTTCCAAAGATATACGACAGCAGAAGACTTCGCGAAAGCTGATCTTAGGAAACTTGAGAAGGAAATAAGGCCAACTGGCTTTTACCACAACAAGGCAAGAAATATCAAAAAATGCTGCCAGGTCCTGGTTGAGAAGTTCAACTCAACTGTTCCCAAGACGATGGAAGAAATGCTCGAGTTGCCTGGCGTCGCCAGGAAAACCGCGAACATCGTTCTGTCAAATGCTTACGGCGTGATCGAAGGAATCGCAGTTGACACTCACGTCTACAGACTTGCCCAAAGACTCGGATTCACGGACAAGAAGGATCCAAATAAAATAGAGAAGGACTTGATGGAACTAATACCCAAGGAAGAATGGACGCTGATCACAGACCTGCTGATATTTCATGGCAGGAAGATATGCACTGCGAAGAAACCAGACTGCGCAGGGTGTGTTGTGAACAAGCTCTGCCCATCTGCGTTCACCTTCGGCTAACTAGGCTATTTTCGTTTGTATCTTGATTTGAGAGAGGAAGAGAAATGAGTGGGTCTTCTCATGTTTACGAGTTGATCATAGCTGGTGGCGGTCCAGCAGGTGTTACTGCAACCATCTATGCTGCAAGAAAAAAGATGGATTTCCTCGTGGTCACAACCAATATCGGCGGTCAGGTCTCGTATTCATCCGAGATAGAGAATTATACTGGCTTCCAGTTCATCACTGGGGAAGAGCTTTCTGCAAAGCTTGAGCAGCACCTCGAGAAATTCAAGTTTGAGATGAAGATGGAAGAAGTCGAAAAAGTGGAGAAGGACGGGAACCTGTTCAGGGTTAGAACCGATTCAGGAGAGTACCAAGCAAGGACTGTCATCATTGCCACAGGTAGGAAGCCGAGAGAGCTAGGGGTTCCCGGTGAAGCGGAGTTCAAGAATAGGGGAATCACCTATTGCGCGACTTGTGATGCTCCGCTCTTCGAAGGCATGGATGTGGCAGTTGTAGGTGGAGGTAACTCCGGGCTTGAAGCCACACTCCAACTTATGAAGCTCGCTAGGAGCGTACGCGTCATACATAATGGACCCCAGCTAAAAGCTGACCCAGTCTATATCGACAAAGCGAAGGAATCTGGAAAAGTTGAGTTCCTGACGGACACCAAGGTTCTACAGGTAACTGGCGACAAACTAGTCAAAGGCATTAAAGTTCAGAGAAAAGGCAAGGAAGAGATGTTGTCAGTTCAGGGCATTTTTGTAGAGATTGGGTCAACTCCGAACTCTCACATAGTTGACTTCGTTGATAAGAACCAGTGGGGCGAGATAATCGTGAATGCGAAGTGTGAGACCAACGTTGTAGGACTTTTCGCTGCTGGAGACGTCACAAACGTTCCAGAAAAGCAGATTATTGTAGCTGCGGGAGAAGGATGCAAGGCAGCCTTGACGGCTTTTAGGTTCCTTTCTCAGGTGTAGAACTGGTCGTAGTTCTGCTTCACTTCGGTGCTCTGCTCGAGACATTGGGTATGTCTCTGTAGTACATCGTCCAGTGTCTTCTTGAGTTGTGCCTTAGTCATGAAGCCTGATACTCCCTGTATCGGTCTTCCCTTGCAGAAAAAGGCTATGGTCGGTGTGCTCATTATCCCGAGGTGTGCTGCGAGTTCCTTGTTGTATGGGTTCACCAGTATGTTGAATCTCGTAAACTTGACCTTGTCCTTGTATTCACCGGCGACCTCTTCGAGTATTGGAGCAAGTTTGGCGCACCATGGGCACGTGTCGTGCCAGAACTCGACGAGTGTCACCTTACTGGAACTCATAACCTCTTGCGCGAAATTGCCAGTGTCCACATCTATGATCTCTCCCACAACCGATCACCTCTGAACATTGATGAAGCTGAGGATTTGGCTATGACAACAAAAGGGGGAATTCAAGGGTTGAGCTTTGATCTCCTCAACGCATGTCGGCAGCACAAGATCTCATATCTTGTACTAGTAAGCCTTGAACTTTTCTTTCGAGGCTCCACATATTGGGCACTTGGCTGGCGCGTCACCTTCAACTGTGTAACCGCAGACTGGGCACACCTGGATCTTCCCCAGGGGCGCGTCTTTGCTTTTGTCGACTGACTGTTTCGCCTTTTGGTACAAGGTGAGGTGCATTTTCTCGGCTTCTTCAGCGTACCTGAAAGTTAGGTCCGCGCCTTTTTCACCTTGGAATTGGGCCACGGCTCTGTACGCTGGGTACATTTCGTTGATTTCGAAGGTTTCGCCATCGATGCCTGCCTGCAAGTCTTCAGATGTATTGGTCGCTCCGAACAGTGCACCTGAGGTGACAGTTGCTGCTCCCTTCGTCTTTATGTTCCTAAAGTGATTAGAAGCGTGGATTTTCTCAGCGGCGGCTACTGCGGTGAACAGCCTAGACACATTGGGAAACTTGTCTTTCGCTCTCTCCGCAAAAAAGCTGTACCTCATATGCGCTTGGCTTTCCCCACCATATGCGCTCCGAAGGTTGTCTTCAGTCATCTGCCTGACCATATTCAATTCCCTCTTGTTCGAGATTCAATTGAGTCAAAATATGGCTTCATGATATTTATATTCTTGCCATTTCTCAACCGATGATGAGGGTCGTTATGGAACCAGACTGAGAACGACTCCTTTCTGGTCTCAAATCGCATCCTCAGGATAAAGAGAGAAGAAGGAAACTGAACTATTCCAGTGAACCATATACATTCCGGATAAGCTAGTTGACCCTGCCAGTAGCTTTCCTGTACCTCAAGAAGTAGATCAGGGCTAGTGCGGCAACTACGACTATCACCGCTATTAAGCCTACAATCAATAGTGAATAGGGTTCACCAACCTGCGGTTTCGCACCAAGAGCAATTGAAGCCTGATGGGCGCTGTGCATGTAGCTGAAAACCAATTGCCATGAATCATCCACCGAAACTAGAGAGTATTGAATTTGGTTGCCATCCAGATACACCTTGATGTTTGCGGCGTCAACAACAAGACTCTTTGCCACGGTGACCTTGGTGTAGCCTGATGTGCCACTCGGGCCCGTTGCTGTGAAACTTAATTCCCAATTCGCGGTGTCAAATGCCAGAGCCGTAATAGTGCTATTGGACTCTACAGAGAAAACGTATGAGTTTTGATATGGTGTAGAGGATAAGGAAACATTCTTGACAACTCCAAAGTACGTCGCATTTCCGGTCCACTCTGCTTTGATTGTGAAGCTACCCGTAGCGGGCGAAATCCACTCAACATAGTAGTTTCCAAGCGCACCTGTATTGGCCGAAGTGATTTGATTCCATCCGGTAGCTCCTGGAAAGGTGTAGGAGAGGACGATCATTTCGTCTTTCATGTAGTTCCCATAAAAGTCGCATAGAGTCCCGTTG
>JAUQYT010000164.1 GCA_030587605.1 Candidatus Njordarchaeum guaymasense | reverse complement strand
TTATAGCCAGACGAATACATGTCAACATTAGTAATGTAGGAACCTGTCGTTGGCATAGTACGATTTGTCTTATTGTAGTACCATGATGCCACACTAGGGTCGCGCAAAGTCTGGTTCAATGCTTGTGCGGCTATGGCTTGAAGAGCTTGTGAAACCATCATGTTGGTGTTATCGACGGTGACATTTATCCTAGTGCTCTCACTCGGAGCCACACCACCGGGAAATGGATAGAGAAAACTCCTGCTAAAGTTTGCAGGTATCAATATGAATCCAAAGATCCTTCCATCGTTAATCATCATCGTTGCATCCTGCACTGAAATGTTAGTGGCAACGATAGTCAGAGCGGTAGAGTTCCGAAGCACTTGACCGTAGACTTGGCCCGGAGTTTGCGAATCAAGGTTGATTACGGCAACAGGTATATTACTAAACGTTCCAGAATATGCATTACCCACAACGATTAGGAAAAGCACTGGTAGAAGCAGTGAACTGATTAGCTGGACTTTGTTTCTCCTCCATTTGCGCATCTCGCGCTTCCATACTGCTCTTGTGCCTCGAAGCATGTCTTTCAAACCCTCCTTCCCATCTTGCCAATTATCTTGGCAACCTGTTTCCTAGTGTCTGCGGTGTCCTCTCCTCCCTCCCCTTCTTCTCTGATACCTCTGCCAGTGTACTTGATGAACACGTCGTCAAGGGAGGGGCTTCTAACTGAAATCGATTCAATCTCAGCTCCTAGGGACTCAATCTTGTGGAGTATCAATGGTAGAGCCCTCTTGCCATCTGCGACGGCAACTCTCACGGCGCGCTCATGTATAGAAAGTGTGTTACCGAGATCCGAGGCTAACAGCTTGGATTTGAGTTCCTCGTTTAAGCTGCTTTCATTTCCCTTGATTGTGAGCTCTACGAGATCATTACCGAAATCGCTCTTCAGGTCGTCAGGTTTCCCCATTGTCATTATGCGACCCTTGTCGATTATAGCTACGCGATCCATCTCATGCTCTGCTTCTTCAAGGTAGTGCGTTGTAGCAAGGATGGTCAGGTTCCACTCTTTCTGGAGCCTATGAATAAACTCCCAAACTATGCGCCTGGTCTGCGGGTCAAGCCCTAGGGTTGGTTCATCTAAGAAGAGAACTTCAGGTGTGGGGAGTAGGCCTCGCGCTAGTTCCAGGCGCCTCTTCATGCCGCCACTGAAATGCGCAACGAGATCGTCTTTCCTCCTATCGAGTTCTACGAGTTCCAAGACCTGCTGTATCCTAGGCTTAATGTCCTGTTTAGGTAAGCCGTAAAGCTCGGCAAAAAACTCAAGGTTCTCACTTGCAGTCAGCCTGATGTCCAGCGCTGACTCCTGCGGAACATATCCGATTTTCCTCCTAACCTGATCTTGTTGAGTAACAACATCGAGGCCTGCAACCATAGCTTTTCCACTAGTGGGCTTGAGCAATGTTATGAGCATCTTTATTGTTGTTGTCTTCCCTGCCCCGTTGGGCCCCAACAACCCGAATATCTCGCCCTTCTCAATAGTCAAGCTAATCTTGTTAACGGCAACCAAACCGTCGAACTCTTTCACAAGGTCGACCGCTTCCACCTCGTTTACCATTCCCTGATCAACCTCCATGAGATCCAGAAACCACTGACGAAGAATCCGCTAGTTCAAATGTAAAGCGGCTCAAGACGAATTCTTACAGTAGTTCTCAATGGGCATGCTTTTCATTTTGATAGTTCACTTCGAGTATTTACGCTTTTTTGCCACCTACTTACAGGATGAATCGGGCGGGACAACATCTTCATTTCTAAACGCTTACCGCCCAATAGTGAAGGCGTCAAAAATGGTGACACCTGCAACAAAGACATAAATATCGGAAAAAAGAAAAAGGGGAATGAAGAAAGCCCTGGGATCCTAGAGTAGCGCTTTCTTGGTACTATTCTACGTCTACTCGTTTGCCAGGGCTTTTCTTCCCTATCGTGACTTTCAAAATCCCGTTTTCGAGTTTCGCCTTCGCCGTGTCCGGGTCAACCTCAGTTGGGAGTGGGACTCTTCTCGTTCCGCCTAAAGCACGCCTAGCATAGAACCACATTGGCCTAAACTCCTTATCTTCTTCTTGTTCCTTCTCTTGTTCGGTTTCCTTCTCTTTGAAGGTTAATACCAGCGTGTCTGGTCCAACGATCAGATCAAAGTCATCCTTCGTAAGCCCTGGCAATGGTACTTTGACTGTAATATCTCCCTGTCCCTCTTCTATGTCAGCGCCTGTCAATAGATGTTGGAGCGGACCAAATCCAAAGAAGCCCATCGGTGGACCTCTTCCCCTGAAAAGCTGAGGACCTCCACAACAACCTCCACTCATTATCCTTTTTCACCTCCGTTCCACCCATTCCTGTTAAGTCATGTGGTTTGCACGGTGCTCCACGACAATAAGCATCAAGCAGAGTATTCTTGCTACTCGACCTCCACCTTTCTGTACTTCTTCTCCTTTTCCTTAAACTCGACTAGCTTCTTCTCAACCTTGTCGTACTCGGTTTTCAACTGATCCCTGTAGGCCTCAAGTTCGCGAATACTATCCTCAGGTGGGAGAACCTGCAAAGCTGCTTTAACGGCCTGCGAAGCCCCCGTTATGGCTCTTTCAATCGCACCTTCAAGCCGCTTCAGAGCCAGATTATCGAATGAGGCCCAAGCTGAATGATCCACCACACACATGAATCTGTCCATGAGCTTCTCTTCGAAATCCATCTTTCCAATAATATTCTTGAGAGTCTCCACTCCTTTCTCCGTCAAAACGTAGACTTTCTTTGGAGGGTACTCTGCTTCGCCTTTCACCCCTTCCTCTCCAGCCTCGGCTTCTTTCAGTCTGATCAAGTCCTTCTCCTCTAACCTTGAAAGCGCCGGGTATACCGTCCCAGCCTTCGGAGCCCAAAGCCCGGAGAACTTCTCCGCAAGGCTCTGCATGATATCGTACCCGTGGGTGGGCTCCTCACTTAGCAGGAGGAGGATAAGGAACTCTACTGGGCTTATCCTCTCAGCCCAGACTCCTCTGCCGAAGCCTCTACCAGCCCAAAACATCCCGTTCAAACCTCTCATCACAATTAGTTAGGCGGCGATACTAAGAGACGAAATACTATGCGTCTCTACACCCTAGTGTGCAACTCTATATATAAAGTTGTCGATATGCCATCGGAACGAGGAAACAAAGCCTCAAGCAAGGAACTGAAAAGAAAAAGAAGGAGAAATGTTAGGGAATCTATGATGTCCTTATGTTCCTCTCTTTCTCGCCTTCACGTAGATGACTGCAATCGACGTCGCGACTATGAGCGCTGCTCCGACGATCAGTATCATGAGTGCTCCGGAAACTCCTCCTAGTGCCCCGCCTTGTCCTGGGTTGCTCGTGTAGACAGCGAAGTAGGGATCATGGACTATCCTGTAGCCGCTCCAATCCGGGTATGAGATCATGAATACAGCATCGGTGTCAGCCATTGTTACATCAAAGCCTCTTCCCTTAGGGTCGAAGAACTGCGGAACATACGAGGCAATTCTGTGCAACGCGGCGTATATTCCGTGAGTATCATTGAAGATAGAGTTGTCAACCAGTCCTTTGAACGAGTATGTCTTCGTAGTTGTAGGCCAGACAGTGCCTGCGCTAGTTGAGTACAACGTGTAGTTTCTCTTTCTGCCGAAGTCTGTTGAGGAGACTAATTCATCGCCTACTGTTCCATTGATGCCAGAACCGCTAATATCTGCGCTCGCGTTGTGTACGGTTGTGCCGTCACTCGTCACGGAAACAGGTTTCCCGTATACAGATGTCTTCTGGTGTTGAAGGATGCTTATCTTCATGTTTGCCAAGAACTCATGTGAAGATGGGCTGGAAGTGGAATTGTACTCAACGCTGTTGGGATAGCCCTTCACATACCAGAGGCGGGATACGTTTCCGATGACGTAGTCTGCTCTTGTTGTTATGCTGCCCAACGGGTTTGCTGGAGTTGCAGGGACTATTGTCAGATTGTACTTGAAGGTTAGTTCATCAAATAGCATCACTGCAAACGGTGAATTAGTGTATGAGCCGTTAGAAAAGAACATTCTCCACCATATTGTTGTCAGATTCTGGTACTTCATTCCCCAGCTCCAAGTGCTATTGTCCGAGGAGTGGGAAAATGGCAGGACGGACGCCCTGCTGCTCGTGGACGGTGGAATTGTTGCACAGCCCGCGCGCAGATCATCCAACACCTTCTGTTTTTCGAGGGTGAATGATCCGTAT
>JAUQYT010000163.1 GCA_030587605.1 Candidatus Njordarchaeum guaymasense | reverse complement strand
GTTAGGAGTGCTCCCGTCAGCCCTAGAATGAATCCGACGTAGAAGCCTCCTCCAAAGAGGATTAGGCTAATGACGGCGGATAGCCCGATGGAGGTCGCGCCCAGGGTTCTAGCCGTCCTGCGACTATTCAGTTTCACTACTACGAGGAATCCGATGAGTATGATGATTCCCAATAGTAGATCGATGTATCCTCCCCAAGATGGCAGAAGCTGAATACCATAGAGTAGAGGCGAGACAAACGCAAGTACAACCCCTTCCACGATTATCAGGATGGACGCCAGGAGACAGAAACATAGGCTGACTCTATACAACTTGTAGCCCCTAGGTTGTTGCTTCGCGACGCCGCTCTTAGGTTTTGATTGTTCCTTGCTGCCAACATGCTTCTTGGACATTCTTCGGACACCTCGTGCAATCGAGTGGCTATTGTCGTGGTAGGTATTCTGCTTATACCCGAGTTTTATACCTATCGCTTTAGAAGAAACCCCAACCCTGCTTTAACGACCTTCTTTTTCAACTCTTTCAGATTAGGTTCCTTAACTACCTTGAAGTCTTTCTTTCTGACAACGATGCTGAAGACACCCTCAACCTTCTGTTCAATCTGGTGTCCACATGTAGGGCACTTCCCATGGAAGAAACCGTCAAAAGTGACTCTCACGTTACCGTCCTCAGAGATAACTTTGCTTATTCGATAGTTTTCGCCTACATTCTGTTTGACGTACGCAAATGCTACACTTTCAGGAGTCTTAGGGGCAAGCATCGCAAACACCATAACGATTCGGTTTTCCTGACGAATTATCAACTTTCGATGACTTTACGATATCGAGGAGGGAGAATGCTATCTCTATATTCTTCGTCTAGGGCTTTTCCCAGTATCCGATTTTGCTAAAGGTGTTTCATTCCAAGGTATTTCCTTGACCTCACAGTCAAGCTCAGTTCTTATCTTCTCTCCAACTTTCTTGAGAGACGTTGCATCTTCGCTTATTACTAGACACTTCTTTTCTCTTACATTTGCTACGAGGGCTGAGTGGAAGAATGGTTCATGGTAGAAATCGTAGTAGCCCTCAGCGTCGCATCCAAACGCATTTCTGAAGACGCCATTGAGCTTCTCTCTTAGATCCTTCTGTGTGATATAATGGGGAAATCCAAAGTCTTTAGCTGCTGTATTTACTAGTTTTTCTATCATCTCCATGGTCCACCCCGAATCTATAGATGATAACTTCTCAGTAACTAGGCTATATCACTTTTTTTGGGTCTTCCAAGTGTCTTATCAAGGTATCTTTGGTACTCGTATAGTTTAGACAGGATCTTGGCCGCTTTTTCTGGTGTCGGGTATACCAGCATGTTTTTCTTTTGCTGCAGTTTATCAGCAACTTCTCCTCCCGCTGAGGTTAGAGTGACTGCTACCACTGGTTTCTTGTGTTGCGCGACAAGCTTCGATATCTCGTTTATGAAGTCGTTATCGCCCTTCTCAAATATCTTTATGAACGCTTCCGCCCCCTTCACATCGGGGACATTTGGAGACTTCATGATGAGCTCAACGAAACGCGATGCGCCAGCGATAACACCCAGGGCAATGGTTGCATCAGTGTCGCCACTCTTGGCAAGTAGATCGAAGCACTTGATGTGAGCCTTCCTATCAAGTGTTCCGACAAGATCAACCGGATTACCCCTACTCCAGTAGGGCGGAAGAATCTTGTCAAGCTCAGCAATGAGGTTAGGAGAGAGTGTGGCAACCTCAAGTCCAGCCTCTTCACACGCGTCGGCTGTGACCACACCGTACCCGCCTCCCCAAGTTAGGATTCCGACACGTTTCCCTTTGGGAAGCGGAGATCCCTCGAAAGCCTTTGCTAAGTCAAGCAATTCCTCTATTGTTGACGCCTGAATGATTCCGCACTGTTTGAAGGCTGCATCGTAAACCCGCTTAGATCCAGCAAGTGCTCCACAATGTGACTTAGCGGCTCTCGCGCCTGCTTCAGAGCGACCAGCTTTGTATACTATCATGGGCTTCTTCTTAGTTATCTCAGTCGCAACCTCCATGAATTCTCTTCCGGCCTCATTTCCTTTCAAACCCTCGAGATACGCTAGGATGACTTTTGTTTCCGGATCTCTACCAAAGTACCTTATGTAGTCGACGCATCTCGTCGCAGCCTCATTGCCTGAACTCACAAATTTGCTGAAGCCAATCCCAACGGATTCACCCATATCCAGAAGCTGAGTTCCCAAGTTTCCACTTTGGGAGACGAACGCAACCCTACCGGGTCTAGGTCTGACTGGAGGCATCAACGCATACAGGCTGAGATATGCACTGTATATCCCCATCGTATTGGGTCCAACAAGAATTATCCCTCCTCTTTGTGCGATGTCTACTAAATCCTTCTCTAGCTCTGCCCCCTTCTCTCCTGCTTCGCTGAAGCCAGCCGTTATTACTATGGTCGCCCTAACACCTTTCTTCACGCAGTCCTCCATGATTGAGGCGACCGTATCTGCGGGGGTTACTATGGTGGCTATATCTATTTCCTCAGGCACCGCGTCGAGGTTCGGATAGACCTCCCTATTGAATATTCTCTTCTCTTTGGGATTAACGAGAAACAGTTGACCTTTGTACCCACCCGTCAATATGTTGGTGGGGACAATGAACCCCCATTTGAAAGGATTGCTACTGGCACCAATGAGGGCTATGCTTCTTGGATTGAATAATATATCAAGTTTGTCTGGTTGTGATTCACACATGGGAATCGCCCTCAACCATCTATTCCTTTAGATGTGAAATGTCTCTCCCACATCGTTAATTGACATCTTGCGGGCCGGAATTATGAATCAGTTGAATAGACACTTAACTTTGCCGAGAATTCATATTCCCCATTTGTTATTTAAGTGTTTGATCGGTCACGGGGGAAAGTGATATGAACGCAAGAGAAAATGAACCTTCCAATATACAGCTCGCACTGGAAATACGTCGGGTCTCGTTACCAAAACTATTAAATAAACTAGAATTGTATGAAAACCAATAACGCTATATCTCGAAATGCGATACGTGTAGTAGCGAGTTAACATTCGTGGGTATCTTCCTGGAATAGAGAGGGTTGTAACTTGCAGGAATTCGTGCTCTCCGATGTCGCCGATGAAATCGGAAGATGCGCCGCGCTATCCATTCTCCTAGAGGTAAGTGGATACCCAAAGCCAGGGAATATTCATCGCGTTAGAGACTTTGATAAAACTAGGTATGAACATTTTCTCTGCAGCGCGGTGGCTATTGAACCTGCAATGACCACGCTAGCGATAAACGGCGCACTCCTTGGTCTAAACAGGGTAACTGCAAGCGAAGTGGAATTAGGCAAACATATCCTGAAGGCGATTTCGGACACGCAGAGATGGCAGCATGGCGGCAACACCAACCTAGGTTCAGTATTGCTTCTTGCTCCACTATGCGTCGCTGCTGGGTCAGCGTCCTCCTCGGGGATGATGACTCCTGGTGGGATGAGGAAGGAGGTAGACCGAGTAGTACATGGTACGACTCCCAGAGACGCTGTTAACGTCTATGAAGCTATTAGCGTGGCAAGACCAGGCAGCTTGCGTCCGGTTACCGAGCTTGATGTTAACTCTGAGGCTTCTCGTAATGAGATCATGAAGAAGAACATACCTCTCTACAGGATTTTCGAGATGAGCTCATCTTGGGACAACATAAGTAGAGAACTTGTAACCAACATGAGGGTGACCTTCGAAATCGGGCACCCAACCTTCGTGAGGATTTTAGGAGAGACACAGGATATCAACATCGCCACAGTCCACACATTTCTGACAATTCTCTCCACGGAGCTGGACTCACTTGTTATCCGAAAGAAAGGCGAATCCGCTGCCCGCGATCTAGCCAAGCGTGCCAAGGAGATACTTGATGCTGGTGGTCTTACAAGTGGAAAGGGCAGGAAAATGGCTGAAAGCTTGGATGTGGCTCTTGCCGAGGAGGGAAACAGACTCAACCCCGGGACAACAGCGGATCTTACATGCTCATCGATAATGGTAGCGTTGCTTGAAGGATGGAGACCATAAGCGCTCAAAATCTCCACAGATTCTTCCTAATGTTTTGGTGTGCTAGCCTGTGATAGGAGATTCAGACTTGAGGAGACTCGAGCGCAATTCCCCCAATTTGTCAAAATGCGCTACTGGACAGACTTTTGTGCACAGTCCGCAGTGGGAACATGACTCCTCGTCAATGATGGGACCGCTGTCCTGAAGCGATACCGATGCCGTTGGGCAGATGGAAACACATGATCCGCATTTGACACATCTTGCAATTCGGCTTATGGTCATGGCGAGCTTGAGGACATACTGTTTCGCTGTTCTTTCATCGGGTGCATTTATCACGATTCTTCCGTCATTAAACAGGTAGATATTAGTCTCCTTACTCCACAACCTGATGGCTCCCTTGGTCTTCTTCACTATTCCAACGCTATTGAGTATGTTTGACACATCTTCAACTTGCAGAGGGCGATTGAACGCACCTTCGACGCTCATGCCTCCTTTTCCACAAGGTCTTGTTCCGCTTACAAGTGAAATGCCTAGTCTTTCCTCATCGTGGTCCACCTGCTTCGGGTTGACGTTGATGTTCTGGGCTGTTATGAAGTCTTGGATGCCACCTGGGTATTTTCGCCATCTCCATAAACCATATTTCACCCATCTTTCGTCGTAACCCATCCTCTTTGACCATCCCTGAAGGTATGATTCCCATCGCCCCCACAGTTCCGGATGTTTCCTCTCAACGATCTTGAACTCAGCCATTTCGCAAGCGGGACACAACCAGCAGCCGATTCTATCCATTCCCTCCGAGTAAAGGGGATTCGCGTCAACCTTCTCCCTCATAAGGTAGAGCCACACATGCAGCGCTGTCCACTCGTTTATGGGAGAAGCCTCGATGTTCCCGGGTATCCATGGGTTAACCCAGATGTCTGGTCTCCTAGCTCTTGTTAGACTCTCGTATTGGCGTTGCCCGACGAACATTAAGCACCCTTTTGAAAACTTTTCTTTCGTCAACTTAACAACT
>JAUQYT010000157.1 GCA_030587605.1 Candidatus Njordarchaeum guaymasense | reverse complement strand
CCAGTTTTATCCGAGCAGATTACCGTTGCGCATCCGAGTGTCTCGACTGCTGGTAGTTTTCTGATTATCGCGTTTCGTCTAGCCATGCGTCGCATGCCGATGGCGAGGGATCCTGTGACCACGACTGGTAACGCTTCAGGGATCGCTGCAACGGCTAGACTCACGGCCCACACAAACATGGCTAGCGGGTCCAATTCTCCTCGGAAAAGCCCGAATATAGCTACGACAGAGACTACGAATAGGAAGGCGATACCTAGCAACTTTCCGAGACCCTCAAGTCTTTCCTCAAGAGGAGTCTTGTTCTTTTCAGCCTCCTCCATCATCCTAGCTATCTTCCCAAATTGAGTATTCATTCCGGTGCCTACTACAACCGCCTTAGCTCTTCCATAGCTCACTATAGTAGAGGAGAAAACTGTGTTCTTCCATTCGTTTATGGGTACGTCTTTCTTCAGTGGTTCAGGAGCTTTCTCGACAGGGGTGGACTCACCAGTCAAGACAGCTTCGTCGATCTTCAGGTTCGCTGCCTCGAATATTCTTGCATCAGCGGGAACCTTGTCCCCCATCTCCAAGATCAGTATGTCGCCTGGTACGACTTCTCTTGATTCGACGTGAGTCTCAACGCCATCTCGGAGGACCTTTGCCTTTGGTGCAGCCATCCTCTTCAGGGCTTCCATTGATTGCTCTGCACGGTACTCCTGGGTAAACCCGAGGACAGCGCTGAGTATGACTATGGCTAGTATCGCAACTGAGTCCACTGGGAACTCATTCTTGCTCAAATCAACTATAGCGGAAATTATGATCGCAGCGATTAGGATGAGAATTAGGAAACTTGTGAACTGCTTAAGCAACAGCTTCAGTGAGGAAAACTTCTTCTCGGAAATGATTTCGTTTGGCCCAAACTTCTCAAATCGGGCCGTGGACTCCTCTTTCCGCAATCCCCTTGCGGATGTCTTCAGAGTCTTTAGAACCGCTTCAGACCCCATCAGGTGCCATTTCAAAGCTTCCTTTTCTGCAGTGTCCTTCTGCTGACTGACTGTTTCTGGTACCTTGCGGGGCATACGATTCTCACTCACCTAGATAAGCAGCAGTCAATTCTGAGGTTGTAAAGCGTTGTCTTTTTCGTTCATTGCCTGGTACACACGTGGTTATCTTTGTGACCGTGATTCTGCCCCGAATATTAAGTTAACGCTTATTGCGGGAGATGACACATGAAACACACCTTCTTTGACTTTAGGGTCTTGACACTGTGGACAGGTTAATATTTGACCCCTGAAATCTTCTGGAAATGCGGGAGGGACCCCAAGGTTCCTCGTCTCGCCGTCCAATCCTGGTATTCATGATTCCTGCAGTATGATTAGGAAGTTCACATATGTGATAATCGCATTCTCTTGGAGCGTTCAATCTGCTTTTTCCAAAAAAGCCTTTAATACATCTTCAACTTTTCTAGTACTTGGATGAACGTGGCAGACAGCCCCCCGAAAACCTATGAAAGGTTTGCTGCCTAGAATTCGAGCCTGCTGATAGCATCTCTATATGTATTCGCTTGGTTGAACCTAGTTGGAATTGGACGGTGACTCATTTTGACAGAAGACGTGGAAATGGGAGAGCATGGATCGATAAGTAACGTTTACATAATCGTCGACGGCGCTTCCGTATTCCACGTGAAATACTGGGGAGAATCTGTTGAACCAAACTTAGTTACAGGTTTTCTCAGTGCCATAGCTTCCTTCGCCAGAGAAGTCTCCAAAGAAGCTGTTCTGAAGACTGTCAGTATCCCTCCGTTGAAGATAGCGGCTCTACAGGTTATGGAGGAACCCCAAGTCATAGTGTGCATCATTGCTGACGAGAATTTCCCGATTCTAGCTGCAGAAGAAATCTTACAGGCTATTGCGAAGGTTTTCTTGGACAGGCACTCACAAGACATAATGGACCTAAAAGGTATGGATCTGACCTCTGAGTTAAGTGAAGATGTGCTTGGGGCTATTGTGTCCTCTCTTAGACTGCTTCTCAAGAGATTATCCAGAACTGAAATGAGAGGAGACTCGGCACCTAACGAAGATGTCTTAGAGAAAAAGACTGCAGAGGAAAAGGCAATCGATTTCCTGAAGCGATTGTGACTCGCAGGCATAGAGGGAAAAGGAATTCTCAGCTCACTGATCTGCTACACGCAACCGTGTTGTCCAGCGATTTCAGGCAGCCCTACGTGAAAGAGACTACTCAGGGATGTTTTGATTCGGAGTTCATCCCTTTTCTTCCTCAGACCTCTTGGTATTTGATCGTGATTGCACCAGTGGGGCACGAGAATTCACAAGCTGTTTCTCTGCAACTGACGCACGGTTTTGAATTCACGAGAACAGCTCTTCCTTCAACCAGCTTCAACGCTTTCTTGGAGCAATTTCTGATGCATTCACCGGCTCCGATACATGTTTCAGGGTCTATCACAGGTATCTTAGCAAGCTTACCCAAGTAGCTCCCATCCTAGGAATTATCACACCGTTATTGTTTAGGCGCATCCTGCAAATATATCGCTTTGCTACCTTCAACTGTGTGGCGCTACATTTGCATAGGTTTGTTTCTTCAACAGCTTAATGTTATGTAAGTAACACTTACATCACTCAGACTCCGAGAAAAGCTTTTGGAGGAAAACAGATAAAACAACCGCTACGTTCCTACTTCTTCCTGGGCTTCTCTTCCTCTCTCTTGGCATGTTAGGCAATCTATTTCTTCCCAGGCTTCTTACAAGCGCCCGTTGGGCATACATCAACACAAGCCCAGACGTCCGTGCACTTATCAGGGTGTGCCAAGACTGACTTCTCCTCGTCATCCATCTCAAGGGCACTGTTTGGACATGCTTGAACACATGCTTGGCAGCCAATACATTCGTCTCTATCGATCTCTGGAGGCATCTAGCATCACCTTTTGTTTATGGGTGTTTTAATATCCATAGCTCGTCATATAAGATTTTCCTGTTAGCTATTGTTACTCAATTAGAATGCTGTTTCTCCCCATTCAACCCATTCTAGTCTATTGTCGGACGGCAGACCAAAAACGTTTCCCGTGTTATCTATGTTCTCGGAGGATGGGTCATATGTTGGAGGCTTGATGCCTTCTTCGATGGCTCTTCTGCGTAACTTGATTATCATGCTTGGTGTGTCTATTTTCCCTGGGCACTTGTCGACGCAGCCCTTGCATACTGTGCATGCGAATAGCCCTGCGCGCGCTGCTTCTTCCAGCCCCTTATGGAACGCTGTGTGAATCACACCTATTCCACCAAAGTTCTTGTACTTGTAGCCGTAGTCTGAGCCCACTTGCCTGAATACAGGACAGTCATAGAAGCAAGATGAGCAGTGAACACAGTACAGGCATTCCTCGAATCCTTCCTGCTTAGCTCGCGTTCTCCAATCGTCAACAAGTACGACGTGAACTTCCCTGGCTCCGTGCACACCAAGAACTTCCAATCCTTGTATGTCTCTCGTTCTACTTGGACCAGCTATCACCGACATGTATGTACCGAGTATTCCTAGGAAGTGCTCATTGGTTCTAGCCACATGGAACGCGTCCTCGAAGGTTGGCACCACTTTGTTGATTCCTGCAACTAATATGTGGCGGTTGCATAGCCTTGTGATATTTGATATGTTTCCCTCGTTTTCAACAAGCATTACTGCGCCCTCAGCGGCAATGGCGTTCGCCCCGGTAATTCCAACCTTGGCCTTGAAGAATAGGTCTCTGAAACCGACGCGAGCAGCTTCGACTATGTCAGGAGGTACTGGTTTTATGGATCTCCCAAGATTCTTCGAGAAGGCTTCAGCCACCTTCGTCGCTGGTACGAGCACGGCTGGTCCCTGAGCGTGGAAGGGCTTGTCTCCAGTCAACTGTAGTGCTCGGTCTCCTAGGTCAGTCTCAATGACTTTGACTCCCTTAGACTCAAGCGCTTCAGGTAATTCTATCTCCTTAATGTCATTGGATTTGGATTTCAGGACGAACTCTTCTCCTTGGGTTAGTTCTGAGACTATCTTTATCGCGTCGGAGGCTTTCTCACATAGGTGGAATTTGCAGCCATTCTTCTCTAAGCTTGCCTTGGCTTGCGCGAGGAGTTTGTCCAGATTCTTAATGGAGTACTCCTTGATCTTGCGGAACTTCTCCTGCGCGCTTTTCAGATCCATTCTGGCTGTTTGTCGCCTAAGGACTGCGGCATTGTCGCAGATGTACTTTCTGCTCATTACGTCATTCTTGTTTGATAATGCTGCGTTAAACCTCTTCTGGACATCCTCGAAGGGGGACAACTTTGACATTATTTCTTCACACCCATGAAGTTCCTTTTTCGGTCTAAATGTAACCAGCCTGTCTGGCAACCAAGACCGGCAGATCGTATACCGTGACGTTCTTTTTCGCTGATTGTGCGCCTATCATCAGGTTTCGAGCGCAGATGGGACAGGAAGTTGCTATGGCTTGTGCTTTGGCTGAAGAAGCTTCCTCTATTCTCTCCTTGCTCATCGCGACTGTTAGCTCAGCTAATTCTTTCTCATATACTCTCCCACAGCATCTAGCGTCGAGCCCTGAGTGCTGGAGCTCGACGAATTGAACGCCTTTGATGTTCTTCAGGATCGATCTGGGTTCCTCTATGATATTGTAGTACCTTGCGAGCTTGCATGGGTCGTGGTAAGTTATCTTGCCCTCCATCGGCTTCTTAAGTTGTATTTCGCCCCTCGCGATCCTGTCATTTAGAAATGAAGAAACATGGTGGATTTCCATTTCCTCGGATGCAAATTTCGGAAGCGCAAGTTTCAGGGAGTGATAGCAGCCAGGGCAAACTGTCAAGATCTTTGTCGCACCCTTATCCCTAGCTGCTTCCAAGTTGACTAAAGCTAGTTTTGCTGCTTTTTGCTCTTCTCCAGTCTCGACAAAAGGCATACCGCAGCATTTCTCATCCTTACCGAGAACGGTGAAGTCTAATTCGAGTTTCTCAAGAATCTTTGCGGTGCACCACGCTGACTCAGGCGCCCGATATGATGCCCAACAACCTGCATATAGAACCCACTCAGCTCGAGGGGGAAACTCCATCACCACTATTCACCTCTCCGTCGTACTCTATTCGCGTCGACATATGAGATAAGTGTGTTCAATTGCAAACAGATTAGCGCTTACTGCTGGTCTGATCCTCTTCCTGAAACTGTGTCTCAAATCAGTTCTATTGGGGCCGTCACTTGTTTCTACTCAATGTGATGTATCGCGATATTTTATGTTGTTCATTGTAATAACGATTTTCGTCGTCGCTCTGGTGATTGGCTATTGTAAAGTGTAAGAGAATCTTTATATCTCATGGTAAGTCA
>JAUQYT010000117.1 GCA_030587605.1 Candidatus Njordarchaeum guaymasense | reverse complement strand
GTGTAGAAGGTCTGTCTTGACCGCCTTTACCTCAACGTTGTCTAGGTATTTGGAGAGTTGCTGGATGCCTTTCATGTTCGTCCTTTGAGATTCTCCTACGAAGATTCCGTGGTCAGTGACCAGTATGTCGCCTCCTTCCAAGGTGCCCGGATGGCTTACGAAATGTATCTTTCCAACCTCAACTCTGCGGTCGCTTAAGACGTTTTGCAGAGCTTTCTCCTCTCCCCTGCGGCTCTTCTCACCGAATCTGCCAATTACAGCTCGACGCGACCCAAGCAGTGCAGGGTCCTGCATGAAAACTGAATCAGGGAAATCCTCTAATGGACGAAATTCGATGACGCGTAGTCCTGATTCTTTGAGAGTTGAAACATACTCCTTATGCTGATATTTCGCAAGCTTTAGATCAATATCAGCCTTATCGGGATTCGTTGAGACGCAATTGACGTAACTGTTAGCAGGGGCGCGAACCAGTACCACATCGAAGAACCTAGCCATTCTGCCCATTCCATCCTGTTCCGTTTTGATCCCAAATGCTATCGCGGACAAATGTTAGAGAATGCAACACGGCAGATTAAGGTCTTCTCTCCTGAGACGACAAGTTTCATTAGGTCGTACTTGTCAGTGCGTCCGTAGGAGTCTTAGCCAGAAGAGGGTGGAGGTTACGGTCAAACAATCGATGACTAGGAATGAAATGGAGGCGCTGTTGGCTAAATCGCAGGTAGGAAGATTGGGAACTTGTAATCGAGACGAGCCTTATGTAGTTCCGATATGCTTCCTTCATGTTGAAGACAAGATCTATTTCCACAGCCGACTTCAGGGCAAGAAGCTTGAAAACATGAAGGTGAACCCTCGCGTATGCTTTCAGGTGGAGGACTACAGCTTGGTTCCTTCGCCTCGGCCTTGCGACTACAGCATGCATTACAGAAGCGTAATAGTATTTGGCAGAGTACGATTCCTAGAAGACACTAAAGAGAAACTGGAAGCCCTGAAGGCCATGGTGAACAAGTATGATACTAGCGATTCTGCTGAACCTATTGACGAAGCGATGGTAGACCGAGTTGCGGTCGGTGAAATAACCATCGAGGAAATGAGTGGAAAAAAGAACATATGATCGAGATAGGAAGCCTATGCTCACGCTAAGCATATCTCGATTCTAAGGCTTGACTAGATTCAGAGTCTTGTGTTTATCCAGAATCTTGTCTGCCAATCTTTCTAATACCCTGAAATCTTCCTCTTTCGGGAGACCCTTTATGACAACTGGATCGAGTATCTCCACCCTCAGATTGCCAAGTGACCCAGTAATATGTTCAAGCATTTTGCCACCCCAACCATAGGATCCAATGACGGATGCAAACTTCAGTTTCGGTCTTAAAGCATTTGCAAGATAGGTCGCATAGACAACACTTGGATGCGGGCCGATCAGGACTGTGGGCGAGGCGATTACAAGGGTAGCTGCATCTACGAGAGCCATTGCAAGTTCTCCAATATCTGTTCTTGCCAAATTGAACGGCTTTACAGTCAAGCCTCTCTTGATCAAGGCATCCACGAAGTAGTCGACCATTCTCCTTGTGCTACCGTGCATTGAGACATACGGGATAACTACTTCATTCTTCACCTCATCAGATACCCAATCTCTATAAGCGTTAAGAATAAATTCTGGTTTTTTGTAGACTGGGCCGTGGCTTGCTGCAACTATTTCTATTTCAAGATCCTTTATCTTTTCCAGGTTCTTCTTAATAGCCGTCCTGAATGGCATCATTATTTCTGCGTAGTATCTCTTGGCCGCTTCATATACTACCGCTTCATCAGTTGCAAATAGATCGCTTGTTGCAAGATGAGAACCTAGAAAATCGCATGTGAACAGAATCTTATCCTCTCTTAGATACGTGAACATTGTTTCTGGCCAGTGAACCCATGGGGCGTAGATGAACTCCAGTGTTTTATCTCCTAGCGATATAGCCTCCAGGTCATTTACTTCCATAAACTTGCTATCAGGAATCAATAGCAGATCTTTGAGCATTTCTTTGCATTTGGGATTGGTCAGTACTTTCGCGTTTGGATAGAGGCCCAGAATCTTAGGTATTGCGCCCGAATGATCTTGCTCAGCGTGGTTTGCAATAACATAGTCGATACTGTTGACACCGAGTTTCATGAGGTTATCTATGAGTTCATGCTCTTTAGTTGGATCAACGGTGTCTATCAGCGCTATTTTTTCACTACTCTTTATCAAGTAAGAGTTGTAACTTGTTCCATCTGGAAGCGGTATAAGTTCATCAAATAACCTTCTGTCCCAGTCTATAGCGCCCACCGAGTAAATACCTGGTTTTACTTCTCGGACAACCATCTTTAGTCCTCCTTCTCAAATGCAGATTTATCAGCCCCACATGAAGGGCAGACCCAGTCATCAGGTAACTCTTCAAAGGGTGTTCCCGGTTTGACACCAGAATCTGGATCTCCCTTTTGCGGGTCATATACATACCCGCAAACCGTACACCTATACTTCTTCATTTCATCTCTCCTACCGTTAACTGGTACAAACTGCTTCTTACTTGCACTGCAGATCGGATATATTAATCAGAATTTGAGGAAGATTCTATTTATGTGCACCGTATCGCCTCAGAAGCAATTCCCAGACGGCTGAAATCGGAATTTCTCTGGATTCGCTTAGCGTATGTTCACACGATGTGGACTGATGATGCTTTGAAGCTAAGGTATATGTCTGAGCCAAGGTTGATCGTCATCTCTTGGAATGACTTCTTAGTAATGTTGACTGTGAACTGCCTCCCCGCATCCACCTTCAACTGCACTGACTGATCAAGATCGAGAATTTCTTCGACTTTTCCTTTCAGCATGTTTCTAGCGCTTGAGACAATAGGGGTCTTCGAAACGATGATCTCTTCAGGTCTGATGAATACGGTTATGCTTCCTGTCTTTGTGGTTAGAGCCTCTATTTTGAATCCTTCGCCAATATCGATTATCGCTGTACCTTCTTCAGTAAGTTGAGACTGCCCCGTGAATACGTTGAGAACACGCCCGAACATCGCCAAGAAATCTGAGGGCTTTCTGAAGATTTCCTTAGAGTCTCCGATTTCAACCAGTTCACCTTCACGAAGAACAGC
>JAUQYT010000059.1 GCA_030587605.1 Candidatus Njordarchaeum guaymasense | reverse complement strand
ATTCTCAAATTGACCACGGAAGTCAACGTTGTTGTCCCATTCGAGCAGGATAGGCAGGTTCTCTTTCTCCACAATCCTTAGATTTACATTCTTGCCTTCAAGCAAAATCCATCACCATGACAAATCAAACAACTTACGACTGTATTCCTGTTAACTCATCATGTTATTTCAACTTGCATTAATAATATGACCACTCTGATTTTGTATGTGTGCATAGAATTTCTATGCACACACTTCATCAAAGCGACAACTAATATGCATATCTTCTGCAATATCCTTAATTCACGAGAACAGCTGGGTTTTACATGATATCGAGCCAAAATCTGTACGTTACCTACAAATGGCGTCAGGAACCTGTTTTGAAAGGCGTGAACGGAGATTTCAAGAGCAAGTCTCTCATCCTCGGTCCAAACGGGTCGGGCAAAACTACTTTTTTTAGAGCTATCTGCGCTCTGACAAACATTTCGTCAGGCCAAATTATGATAGACAACAGACCGATTGAAGCCCTTTACGCTGCAAAAGGAATGATTTCAGCTAACTTCCAGGAAGTCTACACTCTCATCGCATCCAATGTCTATGACACGATCAGACTGTACACAGACTTATCTGATGGAGATCCCGAACTTGCATTCAGGGTCATCAGGGATTTTGGCATCGATTTGGATTTCTTGAAGAAGAGAAAACTCGGCGAACTCTCTTCAGGGCAAACTAAGATCGTCTGTACCGGGTTGGCGCTTGCAGTGAAAGCCAGACACGTTCTGCTTGATGAACCCTTTGAAGAGCTCGATCCTGCGAAGAAGGGAAGGATGGTCAAGCACCTGAATCAATATGACGGGGTGATTCTCATCAACACGCATGAGACTTGGTTGTTGAAGAATCTGCAGAACTGGGATGCGTTCTTTATGTTCGAAGGGATTCTCTACGGACCGCTTCTGGTTGAAGATCTTCTAAAAGCGGAGATATCCTTGGCTGAAGAGCCAGATCCTTTGCTGCGGCTGAAAGTCTCAGATAAAACAGTGAACATCATTCGAGGAAAGGGCAAGGGCACCTTGCTTACCAGTCTTGAGAATCTTGACAAAATGTATCAGCTCGGGGAGGGAGAATAATTGACCAAGTATCTTGGGATGAATGTCAGATTGCTCTTGACTAATCCCTACATACTTTTTTGGTCGATACTCTTCATTGAGTTCTGGGTTTTCATGTGGGCTTATGTTTTTGGCAACTACATACCCCAAGTAGGAGAGGCTCTAAGAATCTACGTTGCCACGGCTTATGGCAATCTGTTAATGCTTTCTCTTTCAGGAGCATCCGTAACAATAGCCTCATCGCTTCTATATTCGTCAAAATCAATACGCTACGTCACAAAATACACTAAACTATCCCCTTCTCGCTTCTTGCTGGAAAACCTTGCTTCTTCACTTATCGCGCTTCTGGCGATTTCTGCAGTGATGTTCGTGTCCGTAACAGGTGTCTTCCGCATCAGATTTGGGCTTATCATGATGCCAGTTGACGTGATCGGCTTGTCTCTCTGCATAATCCTGAGTACACTGTTCATCTACGCTTTGGCCCTTTTCCTCAACTTTCTAGTTGTCCTACTTAGGGCTCCCAAGTCTGCATCCTTCATCTCTTTTCTTCCTCTAATACTTGCCTTCTCCGCATACGCTTCCCTCTGGATAGACTTTGGAAATGTCACGTACTTTTCGCCCTTCAACTGTATAGTGTCAGTCTGTTACTACTATTTCTCAGGGCAAGCCCCGCCCACGGGCAATTTCTTGGTGCAAGGTGGACAAAGCCTTGTCAACGTAGGCTTAGCCATATGCTCTCTTGTTGCATGGTCAATTATCCTAATGACGTTGAACGTGGTCTTCCTAAGGAAGATGAGAGGAGTCGGAGTAGAGGAGATAAGAGCGACTTAACCAGCTGAGCGCGCGAAAGTCTAGAATTGTCTTCCATAGGACCTTATAAACTTCAGAGTACACTATGAAGCGCGCGCGCGCTACGCATGCTAGTTTACAGCCCCAGAGATACCCAATATGAAAATGATGAGATGATTATTTTACGGCGACAAGTCTAAATGATCTTTTCCCGCTGACAAAATCCCAGATTAAGTCAACCAGCAGGGTAGTTGCTCGAGCCTTTCAAGATGATCCTCTGTGGACCTATTTCATTCCTGACAAGTTCATGAGAAAAAGCAAACTGCATTACATTTCTGATTTTGTAGTTAGTTACGGTGTTTTGTACGGTCGAAGCTATGCAACATCCCCACGGCTGGAGGGAGTTGCATTGTGGATTCCTCCTGAGCATGGCGAGTTGACGCTGTGGGGAAAGATCCGGTGTGGAAAACTCACTCTCTATTTCAATGTAGGAAGGAAGGTTGTTTCAAGGATGAATTCTTTTTTTGATTATTCTGGCGAATTGCATCATCGTATCGCACCTTTTCCTCACTGGTATCTGGGTCTAATAGGTGTCGACCCTGAGTTTCAAGGAAGAGGCTTTGCAAGTATATTGATCAAACCCATGCTTGCCCACATAGACGAGGAGCATTTGCCCTGCTATCTTGAGACTGCAAATGAGAAAAATGTGCCTATCTACGAGCATTATGGATTTGAAGTGGTTGAGCCAGGCACTATTCCAAGTAGTAGCGTCGATTATTGGGCTATGATAAGGGCAAAACGCGTTTGACAAGCCTTTACCAAAGAGACAGCGTGCGCTATACGGGTTTTTTCGCGGTCACAACGCCGTCCCCATTTGGTAGCGTAGCGCGTTCAATCTGTTTGAAGCCGGCCTCAGTCAACAAGTCCTTATACTCCTGCTCTGTGTACTCTGCAGGAACTCTTTCATAGTAATTCACACAGGCTAGATTGTACCCCACCTCCTCGAGCGGCGAGATTCGTGAATTGTCAAGAATGTGACCGAGAACGTATACAGAGCCACCTGGATTGATGACTGCGCTCACATTCTTGAGTGCGCGACGCGCATCATCAGGCCAAAGCACTTGGATAAACGCTCTCAAGACTGCCACATCAAACGAACCCTTCAAGGGACCACGGACCGCATCGGCAGTCAAAACCTGGACTCTGTCTGCAGCGCCCGCTTCGTTAACAAGACGTCGTGTGATCGGCGTAAGCCTTGGGAGGTCCACCACTGTGGCTTGAATGTGGGGACACGCCTCAACTATAGTGACAGCGAGTCCACCTGAGCCGCCTCCGACATCTAAGAGCATGCGGTAGGAAGAGAAATCGTATTTTGCCAAGAGCTCGCGAGCTGCTCTAACCGCAATCGAACGCCAACTCCGATAGATTGATTCCAATTCTTCTTCCGATTTCTCAGACTCGTCATACTTCATTTGTGGTATTCCGGTTCGAATAGACTCAGCAGTTTCAAGGGACGCCACCCACGGGGCCCTCAAGGGATTGAGGGTCACATGGTCCCCGATGTATGAGGGGCTGTCTCGGACTAGGAACTGGTTGGTTTCATCAGTATTGGAAAAAAGTTCCCCTTCCATGGTCAGCAACTCCGCAGCCACGAGAGCGTAAAGAAGCTGCTTCAGTCGGGAAGGCTTGACGCCAACGGCATATGCAATCTGTTCGGCGCTCATCGGTCCATCTTTAAGTGGGGTAAACACATCGAGCTGCATGCCTGCAAGCATCGCAAATGATGAATAGACTGTCGTTGCGAGCTTCTTGATATTCTTTGGTTCAGGAGTCGAGGAAATCTTTCTGCTCACAACTTTCACCCAAAACAACAGTGCAGAGTCACCGCTTATAAGCAAGCGACCAAATTGGCTGGTGCTAACATTTCCATAAATAGGTTCTATACAATCGATGTCATCTAAGAAATAGGAGAAAATCAAATAGGTCTAGAATTGTCTTCCATAGGAGGTTATAAACTACGGAGTACAATGTATGGAGTGGAAGTCACACCATAGACAGGGCTACGGGAGATATCGCCACCGAGGGTGGGGTTCAGCGCGCGCTAGCGTAGTTTCCTTTCATTCACTATAGCTTTTCCGCAAAGCCAAAAAACCGCTCAAATAGACTTGTGGTTTACCCTTTTGATTTCTGAGCGCGCGCCATTCTCTTTGACTAGCAGTGCAGGAATCAGCATCACTTCAACTAGTACAGCTAATGTAATCGTTCCCGTTAAGATCGTTCCTGTAGAATCTGTGAGAAATCCTACGATCAGAGGACCAGTAAAGCCTCCTACCGCTCCTATGGAGTAGAGAAGTCCTGAAGCGACCCCGACCACTTTTGCTCCTACTTGAGGCAAGTCCATGAGGATAACGAGCAGCAATGGTGCAGAGGCGCCGTAGCCTATTCCGAAGAGGATCAAGGATGCGATGAAAGGCAATTCAGTGGTTGTGGCCGCAGCGTAGATGCATATTCCTTGGACCAGCAAGGTCCCAAGCAAAATAGGTTTTCTTGAGCCGGTTTTTGCCACACTTGGGACCAGTATATTTCCTATCAAGCCAGTCCACCCGGGAAGTGAAGCGTAGAATCCTGCTTCAGACGGGTTCATTCCTTTCCCTTCGAGCAATATTGGGAGCCACCTCATGAAACTATAGCCTGAGAAGAATGCTGCTATGAAGGCGATTAGGACGATGAGCCAAACGTTTTTTTCTCGAAGC
>JAUQYT010000057.1 GCA_030587605.1 Candidatus Njordarchaeum guaymasense | reverse complement strand
TTGTAGATCTTTCCAACATGACTGATTGGGTTCTTCCCTGCCGCAGCCTCAAGACTCATCGGTCTATTCGGAGTTATCAGTCCGTTGACGCGGTTTCCTCTCCCAACTTCACCGTCGTCACCCATCTCTGCCGATGTTCCCGTTACAGTTATGTAGAAGGATTCCGGTTTGTCGGCAACATCAGCAGTGTTAATCTGTGCATGGAACTCCCTTTTGCAGGTCTTTACAAGATATGCTTTTACCTCGTCAAGCAGCTTCGCCTTGTGCTCAACGTAGGCATTAGGTCCATGAACCAACGCACTCACTTGGGGTGCCGCAATAGTAAAGAAAAGGTCCTCTCCTATTCGGTGCCCCATTACCTTGACATCCTCACCAAACATCGGTATTCTACTCTTTAGAGCTTTCGAATTGATTAGTTGTTCTATGCCCAGCACCGCATTCTCTAGCTCGCTCTGGGGAGCAAAACCAATCCCGAAACTTGTGTCATTAGCAGCAGGTGGCTCATTAGACTTCTGACACCGAATGAATAGGTCCGTTAGGTCAGGTGAGCCAGGCTTCGTTATGACATCGAGCTTTACATGTGGCGGATACTTTAGATACCTAAAGGTGCGCTTGACAAACTCAGAAAAGGTATCTTTGGCTATCTCTTCTATAGGAAACTTCACATTATCGTACTCTTGTGTTGCTCTTCCTGACGTCGTTATGATAATGGGTTTAAGCACTTCGCCGCCACCAAACTTCGGATTGGCCGTTCCACCCGTCAAGAGCAACTTATCGACGTTATGATGGAGGACATAGCCAACCTTTTCTTTGTAAAGGGAACATAATTTTCTACTCAATTCCTCGGCAAAACCGTCACAAATAGAATCTGGGTGACCAACTCCCTTCCTTTCAACAAGCTCAACGTGCTGCTTCTCGACGGGAGTTTGGATTACATCCTCAACCATTATGTTTCGTTCGGGCATTTACGACTCACCGTCACATGTTGATTTGAAGTTACTATCAGTTTAACACGTTGTCATTAACAGGTTAACGCAACGTTATTGGCAGGTTGCCAACGCGTACATTTCGTATTCCGAACCTTTTGGTGATTTATGAGTGGTGTCCTATTCAAAATAGGATAAAAACCTTTTCATATTAAACATATTTTCGAAGATATTATTACCGTGAGTCATTTCAAGGAATCAGGCGTCTACTTCCTTAATTCGCAACTTTGCCTAGACGCAGAACTGGACTTCCTTGATGAGTTCTTTGCCGTCAACAGTGGCCTTTCTGACTAGCAAGCCTTTCTTCTTCGCCTTAAGCCTGATCTCAGCGAAACCGAGTTTCTCCTTGCCTTCGGGGAGAACCACTTCATTTATCCTGTAATAGTTCTCAACCTTAAGCTGTTTAAACGAACCCTGGATTTCGTCCTTGAAGTCTGGTACGACCTCTGACAGCACCCCCCTAGTGAGCTCGTCACTGACTGGCAGAACAGCCTTGCAGAAGTCTGTTCCTGGTCCCTTCAACTCACCCTTCGTGGGTGGCCGAGGATAGTCCTTCTTGGTGCTCATGCTCCACTCTCTTCCACCAGAGACAGGCTTGACTGAAAGCAAAACAAGACACTCACTCACCAATTTGGAGTAGACGTCCCTCAACGTTTTGGCGAGCGTCACATTGTCACTGAACTTTGCATCGTACATTGCTTTTCCCTTCGCCTTGCTCATTTGAATATTAAGTCCTGCGTTCCTGAGCACTTCAGTCTGATCCTTGACACACTTGATTCCGCCAGTAACTCTGAACTCTAGCTGGTGAGGTGCATTGTGTGCGAAGATCCACCCGATGAGATCCTCGTACTCAGCGCTCCCATTGATCGCCAACGTCTTCCCCTTTATGTTGACCTCGATTACTGGTCCCTCAAATTCCCCCTTACTGTATTTCATTAACCTCCGATGCACAGTTTCATCAGCCTTGCCCAAAGCAAGCTTCGAAGTAAAGTGCAGCATGCTAAAGACCAACTCTTCTCCCCGTGATTTGTGAGATGAGAGTAATACTCTCACCGTAATTATCTCTTCTCCTATTTATGATTATATACCTGCACTCGTTTCTAATCTATATGGAGCTGATCGAGAAATTGAGAACGAAACTGAACGACGAAGAGAGTGCACTAATAACTCGTTTGAAGCATGTGGCACTCGAATACGTGCAACAACACACCTATGCAGGACATGACCAAACTCACACCACCAGAGTACATAGACTAAGTAGAATACTCGGCGAAAAAGAGAAAGCGGATTTACTAGTGCTTGAAGCGGCAGCATTACTTCACGATACCGGGAGGAGCTATGAGCACGCCGATCACGCAGAGAAATCAACTGAAATAGCCAAAGGTCTCCTCAAGGAGTGCCAATTCCCTGAAGATAAGACCGCTCAAGTGCTCTACGCCATAAGAATGCATCGATTTAGCAAGGGGACAATACCCGAGACGTTAGAAGCGAAAATTCTGCAAGATGCAGACAGGATCGACATAAGTGGAGCAGTAGGCATAGCTATGACGTTTGCCTACGGCGGGTCAAAAAACATTCAACTATACGACGAAGCTGACCCACTTGCAAAGAACAGGAAGCTAGATGATAGCAAGTATGTCTTGGACCACTTCTGGACGAAGCTCCTAAGACTCGCTCAAACAATCCACACAGGGACAGGCAGGTACTTGATACGAGAACGTTCCAGATACATGAAATCGTTTATGAAGCAATTCATCAAGGAGATAAGCTCAAAGAAATAGAAAACAGTAACACCTGTCCTTGAAAAGAGTGAAACTTCCTCCTCGAGGAAGTTCACCTGTTCAGAAAACAGGGCGTAACACAGACCCGAGATACCTGCTATCTCTTGGAACATCCTCTAGTGCATCTATTCCAAGTTGCGATTTATCTCATCGAGGAGTTTCCTTATTCTTTCATCCTTGGCTTCCTCGAGAGACAAGAGCAGTCGGAATACACTCTGATCAGTTCTTGGGTCAACGTTTTCAAGTGCCTGGGTAGAGAGTCTCCTTGTTGTCAGAGTCTGGCTTTTTTCTTCAAGGAGGTTCTGGAGTTCCGTGAGCTTTGTCGTGAACTCTCGCTTTCTTTGATCAGGAACACCATACCCGTATAGCTCTATAACAGGTAAAGCATCTTCAAGGGGTTTAAGTTCTATTGGTTTTTCCTTTCCTTTCACCTTGCTTATCTCCGTGTCTATCAAGAATTTCCTTGCTTTGGTTCTGTAGAACTTTTCAAGGAGGTTCTTTGCCTTACTCTTAGGCGGTGTGCCCACCCGCGTCTGCTCTATCAACCCAGCTTCAAGAAGTTTTCTGACTCTTCTGAGAATCGTTGGCGCAGGCACGCCTTTCCTACCCTTGTCCTTTATGGAGTTGGCTAGCATCGTAATAGTCATTTCCCTATCCATCAGCAGGTCAAGGATCTTCCTGTTCAGGGGCTCCAAACTGACGCGTATCTTCTCTGGATCCTTCAAAACCATTGATTCTTCCATCGGCTATGGCATCTCTCAGACTGTAATCGATTACATCAACCGTAATAGTTATATACTCGAAACTATTTAAACGTTTGGTCGAATACGATTTCAGTAAACGAAATCGATCAGCACCCCACGGGCGTCTCACCATGCGGGATTAAAGCTACAATACTTCGAGCGTGTTTAAAGATGTCAGACATAATCCATGTGGAAAATCTGACGCGGACCTTTGGCAAGATTGTTGCCGTGGACCATGTTTCAATCGACGTAAAGGAAGGCGAGATCTTCGGGTTTCTAGGACCAAACGGAGCAGGAAAAACCACCACGGTAAGAGTCCTGTGCTCTCTTTTGAAACCGGATGAAGGCAAGGCAACAATAGACGGTCATGACATTGTTAAGGAAGCAAGTACTGTTAGGTCAGTAGTGGGGCTACTACCTGAGCCAGAACTATCTGGGTTATACGAACGGATGACACCAATCGAAAACCTCACCTTCTTCGCCAGGCTCTACAACATGAGTGAACGCCAAATCCAAAATCGCGTGAAGGAACTCCTTGACATGATGGATCTTTGGGGGAGAAGGAATGACAAAGTAGCGACATTCAGCAGAGGTATGCGTCAGAAGCTCAGCATTGCGAGGGCGATAGTTCACGACCCTAAGGTTCTATTCATGGATGAACCCACAACTGGACTTGATCCCGCTGCCGCAAAATCATTTCGTGAGTTCTTGGCCAAACTCTGTAAACAGCTGAACCGCACGGTGTTCCTATGCACCCATAACTTACCTGAGGCAGACATGATTTGCGACAGAATAGCGATCATTAACCGCGGACAAATAGCCATGGTAGGTGAGACAAGTGAACTCAAGAAATCGCTATGGAAGAAGAGAGTCTTCACAATTACCTTACTTCCAGGGCTGGACAAGAGCATAACTGAAAAGATATCTGAAATAAGCTCAGTCGAAAACGTCAAGCTCAAACGTAACATAATTCAATATGAAACGGAGAAACCGGATGAATCAAACCCAATGATAATTCAAAGAATCGTAGAGTCAGGCGGAAAAATAGTCACACTACAAGAAGAAAGAAAAACGCTAGAGGACATCTACATGAAGATCATAGGACAAGAAAGTGAGGGCATGTAAGGAGGGTCGAACCATGTTCGGGAGAGCTATGATACTGGCCAGAAAGGAATTGCGTGAAGTTTTTAGAAGCCGAATGATAAAACTCAATTTCATCATACCCGCTCTGCTCTTTGGGGTAGCTATACCAGTAATTTTCGGAATTATCGGTGGCTTCATGGCTAGCGCACCTATCAGCGGAGGTGATATGCCTTTTCCTGTACCTCCAGATTTCTTCCCGGACATCACGAATCCGACGCAGCGATTTTACCTAATATTGTTGTACACAATCGGATCAGGGATGCTTCTCATTCTTCCGGTTTTTCTGCCAATATACATAGCTGCTGATAGCTTCGCTGGTGAAAGAGAGAGAAAGACAATTCAGCAACTTCTTTCAACGCCACTCACTGACTCGGAGATTCTCTTAGGTAAGATACTAACGGCGCTCATACCTACAGTAATTACGACATATGCCTGTGCCCTCTCAACGACAATAGTCATAAACTACTCGTGGTGGAGTGCCTTTCACGACTACAGAATCGTCTTCCCAAACCTAGTCGCACTTATTCAAATACTGTTGTTATATCCAATGCTGGCATTCTTTTCCATACTTGTGATGTGTTGGATATCAACAAGGGTCAACAAAGTAATGGAAGCAACGCAGTTTGGGGGCGTTGTTGTGATTCCAATACTCGTCGTTGTGTACGGTTCATTCTTTGGACTTCCAGTGCTGACCACGAACTTTATGCTCTTGACAGCGGGTCTCTTTGCTCTTCTAAACTACGGACTTTTCAAACTAGCCTCAAAAAGATTCAGCCGCGAAGCACTGCTGACAAAAATATAAGAACACGGCATAGTTGTACACGGGGAGAGGGAGAATAGGCAGTATGGAGATTCGCGATGTCTCACCTGAGGAACTCGACTATGTCGCCGCGGTTTGCCTTGATCCAAGTATCCCGCGCAAGTGGAGGGAAGCCATGAAGTCAGCAATGGGCGCTAGGAAAGAGTGGCTACTAGCCATGATGAGTAAGGGGCTTCAGGTATCTGTTGCCTTTGGCAAACCTAAAGAAGTCATTAAATCCCTTAGTCCGAAAAATGCGAAATTCAAAGAAATGGCTACGCGCTCTTTCTTTCCAGAAGCCTTGATTGAATACGTGCCGATCGAGTTTGCCTCAGAACCTGTAATGGGTGGGAAATCACTCTTCATTAACTGCATGTGGGTTGTGCCCCCATTTTGGAATCGAGGTGTAGCAAAGAGTCTTTTGGAAAGGGTTATCGACATGGGAAAGGTCACTGGCGGAGTAAGTGTATTGGCCTACGAGGGTGACAGATGGTTCGGGTTTTTCCCATACATGCCAGCAAGCTTCTTCAAGAAGTTCGGGTTCAAAGAGGTTGATCGCGACGAAAGTCGAGTTTTGCTTCACCTGAGCCTAGGCGCTGACGAACAACCCAAGCTGATACCCGCAAAATGCAAGAAAACTGAAAGACTTGGCAGGATGGTTGTCGACGTTTTCTTCAATAGTCAGTGCCCGTGGTCAGGATGGATGGTTGGCAAGATCAAGCAGAACACAAGAAGGTACGATGCCATTTTCAACCTCGTCAACACAGACGACAGAAAGGTCGTCGAAGAATACGGCATGAGTAGAGGTATCTGTATAGATGGCAAGCCCATCATCAAAAGGATGGCATCATGGAAGGAAATTGAACGTTTCGTCAAAGCAGCCAAACGTTAAGAACGCTCTCTTGAATTTCCAGTCTCTTGTCGCGTTCTCACAAGTCGAATTTCGCGTTTTTTGAAATGTAAAAAAGGTTATTTACATCATCGGGACCTTTAGTTCTCACCTAGGATGACTGTGACAATACTGCAGTCTCTTTGAGGCGAGAAGTTGATTGAGTCACATTACTCTTTCACACGGAGCCGGCGGTTCTGTAATGCAGGAGCTAATCAAGAACTATGTTCTGAAGTATCTCGGTGGTAGTGAGGCAGAGGTTCCTCTTGAGGCTCTTGATGACTCTGGAGTCGTAGATGGGATAGTTTTGAAGTCAGATTCTCACACGGTCAAGCCACTGTTTTTCCCAGGTGGGGACATTGGAAGGCTCTCAATTTCTGGAACCGTCAATGACATTGCTGTGATGGGCGCTGAACCGTTAGCGCTGGCCGCGGGTCTGATACTTGAGGAAGGGTTCCCCATCAAAGACCTTGAACGAATCCTAAAGAGCATGGGCGACACGTGCAAAGAAGCTGGCGTTCATGTGATAACCGGAGATACAAAAGTCGTTGAGAAAGGATCCCTTGAGAAATGTGTCATAAACACATCAGGTATCGGACGAAGAAGCAAGTTTCTTGATGGGAATCTAGAGATCGTGAAGAAACATAGGTCCTCTTTCAATTCGAAGTGGTTGGTAGATTCAAGCATCCGGGACGGAGACAGGATCATCGTTTCTGGAACAATGGGTGACCACGGGATAGCGATTCTATCCTTCCGCGAAGGTTACGGGTTTGAGAGCAAAGTCAAATCAGATGTCAAGCCGCTCAATAGGTTAACCGAGAAAATCCTCCAAGTCGGAGGAATAGTCAAGATGAAGGACCCAACGAGAGGTGGCCTCGCCAATCTGTTGAACGAATGGAGCGAAAAATCGCGTGTGGGAATCCTTGTGAAACAAGAGAGCATACCGATAAGTGAGGGCGTAAGAGCTGCTTGCGAAATGCTTGGTCTAGATCCACTCGAAATAGGGAACGAAGGAAAAATAGCAATAGCCGTTGTTCCAGAGAAAGCTGAAGAAGTCCTTAAAACTCTAAATGGGACTCAAGAAGGCAAGGAAGCTGCAATAATAGGAGAAGCTACGAAGTCATACAGTCAGGTTATACTTGAGACGAGCGTTGGCGGAAAGAGAATTCTGCCTCCTCCCGCGGGAGATCCGATTCCAAGGATATGCTAGACTGCTTGTTTTAGCGGATCTTATGGAAAGAGGAAGTTGCACTCGTACTTAATGGATGTTTTCGCCATGTTCTCCAGCTGTACTAATGTTGCTTCGTGGACTCTTAGAGCGCTAAGCTTCCTCGTTGTGACTCCGTCAAAGCCTACTGTGTACACTAACCATTGTTCTATCTTCTCGTCAGGGAGACTTTCCTGTTCCTTTGGTATGAATACTGTGTCCTTCTCGAACTTCAGCTTCTCGCGCAGTAATCCCAGTTCTTCAAGGAGCTTCTGGGCGTCGTTCGAAGAATATTCTCTCCTTTCCTCATGCGCCTTAGGTATCCCTGCAATCAGTTCCAATCCAAACCTCTTGGCAAAGTTGGGGAGGCTTGAATAGATTGGGCCAAATCTTCCTTCACAACTGCCATTATTCCAGGCAAGGGGGCATTTACTACACGTTTCCGCCTTTTGTTCCTCTGCGGTAATTTCCCACCTACTCTTCTGTACTTCTCCTTTCTCACCCATCTCATGTCTCAAGTCATAACATAATGCGTTCTTATTGCTGTCAACGACTATACCGATTCTAACGATACCCATAGCAGCTATGCACCTCAAACCCTAATAGATACAAGACATTTGCCAACTATTATATTGATCTATCCTTAGGCTTTCTTTCTTCCCTTCCCGTAGTACTTGTATAGTATACTGCATGCCCCTTCTATGGAAACCATGCATGGGCCAACAGGATGTTGGGGAGTGCACGCTTTTCCAAATAGGGGACATTCGGTTGATTCAATCAGACCTCTCAAAACCTCGCTACACTTACATCCTTCCGGTTCTTCGAATTCCCTTTGAGATATGTCTTCGAGTTCATCTTGGAAGATCTTCCTAGCATCATATTTCTCGAACTTCTTTCTTAGCAACATCCCTGAGCCAAGAATCACGGGGAAACCCCTCCATTTTAGGTCATAGGGTTCGAAGACTTCTCGCAGTGCTTTAAGAGCTCTTGGATTTCCATCATACTTGACGATCCTGCTGTACTCGTTCTCGACTTTTGCTTCTCCATTCTTGATTTGTTTCGCGAGCATATAAACCGACATAAGAACATCCAGCGGTTCAAAACCTGAAACAACCTGGGGCACATTGTATTCCACTGACAGTTCCTCGTAAGGCTTGAGCCCGATTATTGTGCTCACGTGACCTGGCTCAATCAGGCCTTGGATCTTAACTTCCCCCATCTCAAGTAGAGCATGGAGTGCAGGTGGAACATACCTGTGACAGGTAAGTATTGAGAAATTTGAGGGCGGCTCCCCAAGCAGCGTGACGGCAGTACTGGGGGCAGTTGTTTCGAACCCTACAGCTATGAACACCACCTCATTCTTACTTCTTTGAGCTAGCAAAACCGCATCCTGTATGCTGTAGACTATATGGACATTGCCGCCTGAAGCTCGTATATCGGCAAGTGACTTTTTCTCAGCGGGAACACGCACCATGTCTCCATAGGTTGCCACGATCTTGCCAGTCTCAGCCAACCTTATGCCTTCCTCGATTTCTCTCTGGGTCGTCACGCAGACAGGGCATCCAGGTCCTTGCCTCACCGTCACCCCGCACTCCTCTAAGAGAGAATCAAGCCCGTACTTCACGATCGTATCCTGGTGAGTTCCACATACATGCATGATTTGGATCTTAAAGTCAAGTCCTTTTATTCGTTCAACGATCTTGTCTGCAGTCTTCCTGTCCCTGAACTTCTGTGATGCCTTCGTGGCATTTTCCCCTGTGCCCACTTCCTTACTCTCCTCCTTCCTCCTCTCGGGTATCGCCGCTTTCCCCATTCGTGACTATTCCAATGTTCTTGATGGTGCATTCCCTCCCCAGCTTGATGGTGACTTGCTCCCCGCACTTTGGGCAGGTCAAGGTCGGGATAGCGAAATGGAAAGCTGGATCATCCATATATTTGGCTGGACCCTCGTAACCGCAGCTAGCACATCTGACTGTGGGTTCCATCTGCTCTACGAGTAACTTTGAATGCTCCATCATAGTACCTTTAACCAGTAGGCGATAAGAGAACTTGATTTGGTCTATTCCTAAGAACGTCAACTTGCCGATTATTAGGTGAACTGATGTGACTCGCTTAGCATTGTGCTTCTTTGCTTCTTCGAGCACAGTCTGGACTATCTGTTGGGTCACGGAAAACTCATGCATATCTCATCAGTCGCCTATAACCACTAATCGCTTTTGGAAAAACAGATCTATCCCAAATTAGAGCTACTTCAATAACGATGGCAAATCCAATGCCTTGATAACTTCTTCAACACCTTTGCCTGCCTTGAGACAGGTTTTCACGATTTTGAGTTCTGGTTTCACTTTCTTAGCATCTCTTTCTAATTTATCCGGGTCAACGTCCATGGGGCCAGCGAGGTCAATCTTGTTTATTACAACAACATCAGCTCTAGCGAAGGTGAGCGGGTGTTTCAAAACCATATAAGGTCCTTCAGTAACACTAATCACCACGATCCTCTTGGACGAGCCCAAGGGGAAGTCTGACGGGCATATGAGATTACCGACGTTTTCAATAAAGATCAGGTCAATGTCACCCAAGTCCATTTCCTTCAAAGCTTTCCTAACCAAGTTGGCATCTAGGTGACATTCTTTTCCCGTATTGATCTGGATGCTCTCAACGCCGTGTCTCCCAATCAAGTCTGCATCTATTGTCGTATTCAAGTCTCCATCTAGGGCAGCCAACTTATACTTTCCTTTGAGTCTTTGAACCAGCTGTTCGATTAGGGTGGTCTTCCCTGACCCAACTGATCCCATTACGTCTATCGCTACGACACCATGCTTCTTCAAGAACTTCTTATTCTCTTCAGCAATTCTTTCGTTCTCTTTGAGCAGATCTGCATCAAGCTCAATATCGAGTGACTCTCCTTCCTCAGACTTTATGACCTTGCTCAACTGTCTCCCACCACAACAATGAATCTCTCGGTAGACGAAAGCGCTGTCACCAAAACACTCTATTCATAAATCTCTTGGAACCCTATTCAGTCAGAATCGTGCCCGCTTCTATAACCAGACTACTCAAGTTGCGGAACCCCAAGCATTTCCTGCCACAGATCCAAAGTTTTCCTAGCCTCACGCTCATCCATGACCTGGATAGCAAAACCAGCATGCACTATTACGTACTGACCCACACGAACCTTGTCAAGTAAGGCGACACTCACATTCTTTATGGTTCCATTGCCAAAGTCTACCTTGGCTGTGTCCGCCTTAACCTCAAGCACTTTGGCCGGTATTGCTAAGCACATGTCAAAAGCAAAACCTCCCACAGATATTTAACACCGTCGGCCAGCAGGTACTATTATTTGGATTGGTGATATGAGCCTCCAATGGTTTGTATATATCCCACGTTGCGTATAATATATTGTTTGCGCGTCTTGAGGCAAGCAGTGTACTTGATGGGGAAGCTGGCTATTCATGTTCCTGCTTAACTACAAGTTCAGGCTGTACCCAAACAAGGAAGCTGAAGGTCGACTATCGAGGAACATAGAGATATGCAGGTGGCTGTACAACAAGCTACTTGAAGTCAAGAAACAAGCTAACAGGGATAACCGGAGAACTGATAAGAAAGATCTCCAATCCCTATTGGTTAGCTTGAAGAAAGAGAACCCTATGCTTAACGAGGTCTACTCAAAGGTCCTGCAGATGGTGAATAACCAGCTGCACTACAACCTGAAGGCTCTCACCGGGTTGAAGAAGAAAGGCAAGAATGTCGGCAACCTCAGGTTTAAAGGAGAAGGACATTATAAGACGCTCAACTTCAACCAGAGCGGCTTCAGGCTCGACTACAGAACCAGAAGGCTACATCTCTCCAAAATTGGCGACATTCCCATAAAACTGCACAGGGAGGTCGGTCAGGGGAAGATAAAAGGGATTATCATAAAGAGAGAAACGACGGGTAGATGGTTTGCGTTGTGCCAAATCGAGGATAGTCCCTCACCGCTACCCTATAATGGGAAGGCTATAGGAGTCGATGTTGGCGTAAAGTACTTCCTGACGGACTCGGAAGCCAGGCAGATAGAGAACCCTAGGTACTATCAAAAGACACTGGATAAGATAAGGTGCTTTCAGAAGAGTGTTTGCAGAAAGAAGAAAAGCTCCTCTAACCGAGTCAACGCTGTCCTGAGACTGAGCAAAGCCTACAAGAAATTGACCAACCAAAGGGACGATTTTCTGCATAAATTGTCGAGATACTACATCAAGAATTACGGGGTAATAGCAGTTGAGAATCTTAAGATAGCAAACATGGTGAGAAACCGTAATCTAGCTCAAAAAATACTAGACGCTTCTTGGGGAAAGTTCTTTGAGATGTTGTCCTACAAGGCTGAAAGAGCTGGCAGGACATTTCTGAAGGTGGACCCTAAATACACCTCACAAGAAAATGAAGTAATCGAAGATAGAGACTTCAGAGGCTCGATAAATATTCTGAATAGAGGACTATCGGGGCTGGGACGGCCCTTAGAGCCTGTCGAGACAAGACCTCTACAGGTTGTGCCTGCAAGTCTTGTTGTTGAAACAGGAAGCCCTACTATTTAGGGTAGCGCAGTTCACCCCTTATTTCGTGGAAAAGTCATGAGCATTTGACTCGATCCTGAGAGATTACTTGACGTTCTCCTTACGGATCAATTTCGCCAATTTTGATAGGCTTTTCAGCGAGTTCGTGGGTTCAGCTAGATTTGCTTCTTTGGCTTCAAGAACGATCATCATGGGGCCAGTCCTTCTTGAACAGCGCTCAATTTCCCTCAACGAGTTAGCTAGGGCGTCAAGGTTCAGGTCCCCTTCACCTAGCGATTTACCCTCATACACCCTGCTCTTCCCAGGAATATAGACACCGTCAGAATCAGCAACATGAATGTGGGCAACTTTCTCACAGAGTGACTTGACAAACGCGTCGAACGGATTTGTTGCAAGAGATTCAATTGCTTCTGTCTCATACGAGGATAGTCCTCTGTAATCAGTGATACTAACGTCTTCGTGCTGGCAATCGTTGTTCCTGATTGCGATATATCCTCCGAGCGTTTTATGGGTTATCCAGAGATGGCAGAAGTCGATTGTGACTCGAAGGTTCCTTGAGTCGATATCACTAACAAGCTCCAGAAGATCTCCTGGAAAGATGCCTATCAGGGGCGAGTATCCTTCGACTATTTCCTCTAAGGGGTAGGGAACGTTCTCGACCGATAAGGTCACTCCTCGTCCCTCAAGCCAGGCAACAAGATCGGCAAGGGATTCCTTGAGCCTGTCTAGGGTTGCTCTCTTCATTGAAGGGTTCTTGAAGCCGTCACTCGTGATCTCAACTATCCCACCTGGGTGAGTATTCACTATCTGGGCCCCGATGTCCTCCGCTAATTCAACGCATTTCTTTACAGCCTCGATCGTTTTTCTCCTTACTACTGGAGATTCTGAGGCTAGACAGAACCTCTCTATCGGGGTGTAAGGCGTATGAACTGAGAAAAAAGTCTCTGCTCCCTCGCTTGACAAGTCCCTTCTTATTCTTCGTGTCTTTGATACTTGAGCATCACGCTTTGACTTGGAAAAAGAGTTCACTTTCTGCAGAGCTTCAAAACCTATCGATGAGTAGGATGCGTCTCGAAGAAACTCTTTCGAGATGTTCAGGCGAGCCTTAATGTCTTTGTCGTTCAAAAGCCAAATGGTATGCGCCGGAACAAACAAGAGCTATTCATCCCCTATTCCTATGCTCGACCAATCCTGCGTGCACTTGGTTCCATGTTGGCTGGTTCTAAGTTCTAACTGTAGCCTGCAACTATGACCTGGCCGAATGAGAGTCCTCCATCGCCAGGAGGAATCATGTTGTGGACGTAGAACTTGTAACCACGTGAGGCAACTACCTCTCGTATAGTAGAGGAAATGTGATTGTTGTATGCCACGCCGCCAGTGAAGCCTATGTGCTTGACACCTAGGCGGTCAGCCTCGTGGATAGCAAGTTCAGCTAGACTTCTGGCGATGTATGCTTGCGCTGAAAAGGCAAGATCGTGAACACTCACTTTTTTCAAGTTTTCGTACACAGCCATTATCAGATTATCTGTTTGAATTATATTCCCATCACTGATCTCGGGTTTGAGATTGAACTTGTCGCTGCCTGTCAGAGCTGCGGACTCAAGTTTCATTGCAGGTTCCCCTTCGTAACTTCTCTCATAGCATATTCCCAAGAGCGATGAAACTGCGTCTAGTACACGTCCACAACTTGAAGTCAATGGGCTTCGCCCAGATTCAAGTTGCTTCATCACGATATCCGCTTCAACTCCACCGTGTGGAAAATGAGAACTATTTGACCGAAGCAATCGCCCAGCGACTTCAACGTGTTGGTGAAGCAGCCCACTAAGCATTCTAAGCGGGTAGAGCGCCGCCAGGTCACCCCCAGGCATAGGGTGCTCTTGTAGATGTCCGAGTCTCTCGAAAGTCCTGCCATTTTCTGCACAGTAAAGCACCTCACCGCCCCATACATTTCCGTCAGTTCCGTAACCTGCTCCATCGCAAGAAATCCCAACCATGTCAGGTAGTGCGTGCTCCGCCATGAGCGACGCAACATGAGCATGATGGTGCTGAACTTGCACCACATTCACCTTGAACTCTTCCCCAAGTTCCTTGGCAAGCATGGTACTTGCAAACTTGGGATGCAAGTCGCAGGCCACAAGTTCCACATCAGCATTCGTCAAATCAACAAGATGCTTTGTTGCCTGCTTTAGGAACATGTATGTCTCGTACTTTTCCACATCCCCTACATGTTGCGAGATGAAAGCTTTGTTTCCCAGCAGGACGCATGATGTAACATTGTACTCTCCTCCCACAGCCAAGGTACAGAATCTAGCGTTTCCATTGAGTTGGACAGGTGCGGGAGCGAATCCCCTCGATCTTCTGATGATGCTCTGCGTTCCCAGCGAGGAAATCCGCACGACAGAGTCATCACACCTATGCGCAATCCTTCTGTTGTGCACGAGCAGGTAATCAACCAGGTTCCCCCCCAATTCCTTAACTGCCTTCTCATTCTCGATCACTATAGGCTCACCAGGCGGGTTAGCGCTCGTCATCACAAACGCAGGCTCGCTTACATTATCAAACAACATCAAATGCAACCCAGTATAAGGTAACATAACACCAACATTATGCAATCCCGGAGCAACAAGATCCGAGAGACAATAACCCTCGCTCTTGTCTAACAGAACTATTGGTCTGATGTACGAACTGAGAAGTCTCTCCTTTTGCTCATTAATCTCAGCAAATGTTCGCACAGTCTCAACGTTAGGTGACATTATGGCAAACGGCTTCTGAGAACGGTGCTTCACCTTCCTAAGTCGCTCCAACGGCGCAGCCTTCAAGGTAGATGTAGCAACATGGAACCCGCCATTGCCCTTGATGGCTAAGATGTAACCCTCCTCAATAAGCCTACCAGCCGTCCTTATTGGATCTTCGCACTCAAATCTGGAGCCGTCCTTTTCGAGCAAATACACTCTTGGTCCACACGTGGGACAAGCAATCGTTTGGGCGTGAAACCTCCTATTCGCAGGAGAACCGTACTCCCTCTTGCAGTCATCACACATCTCGAAATCCTGCATTGTTGTGTTCGGCCTATCATACGGTAGACCAAGGATAGTAGTATACCTGGGCCCACAATCAGTGCAAGTTGTGAAAAAGTAGTCATGTCTCCTATTCGGGTAGTCTCTAAGTTCTTTCGCGCACTGATCGCAGATAGCTACATCAGGAGGTATAACAGATCCTGAGTGTTCTCTTTCACTTGAACTCCCATAGATGGAGAAATCAGTGAAAGCCTCACCTGCACCATCCAGGTATTTGACCCTCAAGTCATAAATCTGGGCGAGCGGCGGCTTATTCTCCTTAATGTCTCTTATGAATGTGTCAATGTCTTTTCTCTCCCCCTCGACCAGTATCTCGACACCGGCATCCCCACGGTTCCTGACGTAGCCCACCAGCTTGTTCTTGACGGCGATTCTGAATATGAATGGGCGGAAGCCCACTCCTTGAACTATGCCGGTAACCAGTATCTCAGCTCTCAGCATAGAAACACAAACACATCCAAGGACTTCGTAAGAGACACTTAGTAGATGAATGAGTTCCGCTGATTAATCCACGTATGTAAACGATAGAACAAATACCTCTCTAATGAACCTATACGTAAGCAAACCAGTAATGAGGTGAATGCCCCGCTCAAGACTAAGGGCTTGTAGAAACGTAGTCAGCCAAAACCACACTGGTATTCATTCCTGCAGAGTGTCAACGACCCTACTCCTCATATCACTGGAAACCGCGAAATCCCTACCACGTAGCTTGAGCTCACTCGATATGCGTTTAACTTCTTCTAGAACACTCTTGAGGTTGAGCCATGGGGAAACGTAGAGTTCTCTTCCTTCCTCATCAACCCCGCACTGGGAATATTCATAGCTGGAACTAATGTCCTCCAACGTTCCTGAAACGGCTATCTCTATCCTGAATTCCGCGATGCCCTCTCCTGTCGTGTCAAGTAGCTGCGCTATTGAGATGTAATGCGTATACATTTTCCTAGCCACGCGCGGTTTGATGCTCTGGACCTATGAGAAGAAGGTCATGGATGACATGGGTCTGGAAACCTATTAAAACGTTTGATCATAAGACCTTGTGATCAGTCTGATTAGGGACAGATACGCAAAGCTATCTGACGCTTGACGTTGCCGTAACTTTTGTTAGGTTTAATTGACTGGCATTGTTTTTCGGAAATTGTTAGGGAAACTTTTATATTCCGCTACCTTTATTTCCAAATATCCATTCCATCATCTAGCGAAACGCAGCAACACTGACTGAATTGAGTGTTTCTAGTGTTTTGTAGTTGCAAATGAGAACATTTGTTCTTGGTGTTACATCGGAGGCTGTAAACCTTGGGAAGATACAAGCAGGTAGACGAAATTGTGAAACTAATGAATGAAAGACAGAAGATAAGGAACACAAGCATCATAGCCCACGT
>JAUQYT010000041.1 GCA_030587605.1 Candidatus Njordarchaeum guaymasense | reverse complement strand
CTGTAGATTCCGAGGCCATAGAGAAAAACCATCGCAAAAGCTAGGACGATTGTTGGCCATCTCACTGAACTCTCCTTCTCCATGGGGGAAATCTCCTTCACTCAAGTGATTTACCCTAATTCTTGCTTCGCGTCTCTGTACAGAGCAAATACCTTGTGGGCTTAGGAGTTAAGGTCGAGTGCCTGCGATGCTACGTATATGTTCAGCAATTCTATCGTAGGCTTCAAAGTCTCCAGTGGTCGGAAACTCCTTTCTTCCAACAGTTAACCCACCCTTCACAGGAATGGAAGGTAAACCTCCAATGCCAACCGAAACTCTCGTTGGAGCTTTAACTATTGGTGTTATTCTGACACATTGGTTCTTTTTGTCAGGTTTTACCTCTAGTTTGTCCAATCCTTCCTTAAGCAGCATATTCTTCAGGTCTGAGTCGCCATTCAAGAGTTGGGCGAGGTCTTTTCCCTCCCATCTATAGTCAACAACTTCCTTGCTCATGAAGCCTTTCGTCTTAGACTCTCCTTTCGCTTCTATCTTATTCTCTAGTCCTTCAACGTTCGCCCGCACCAAATAGTGATACTGATATACCGCGGTAACCCCCATCCTTTCCACCTGTACCAAATCGATGTTTCGGCCTTCAACCTTGATGGACCCCAAAACGAAGCCCTGGGCCCGTCCGACGGCCTCAGGGCTTCCCGACTCCAGCAAGACTGCGTTTATGCCGATTTGTCTAAGATGCTCGCATAACTCTTTCATTAACCCTTCTTCTTTGAATGCGCCCTTTATCTTCTTGAACATACTTACCTCTCCTTCTCAATGTATATCTCTACATATAAATTAGACTTTTGGTGCGTATTTAGCTTTTTGCCCATGCGGCGCTTAGGCTTTCCGCCATTGCTTTGTACGGATTGAGACCCTGCTGCTTCCAAGTGGCTAACATCGTCATGAGCGTCTCGTAAATTCGGGTGCCCTTCCCGTTCCTGAACGTTCCAATGATCTTCCGTTGAACGACTGGTTCTTTCAGGGATCGCTCAGCCCTGTTGTTGGTAGGCTCGACGCCGGGGGTGGTGACGAAGGTGAACCAGTAGTCGAAGCCGTTGCGTACCTTCTGAACGAACTTCTTGACCTCTCGGCTCTTGTACCGCTTATCCAACCAGTAGCTCAGTCGCCTCTTCGCCTTCTTCTTCAGCTTTACACGTTCCATGGGCGGCGGATCCTCCATGAGCGAAGATTTCAGGTCTTCATACATCTTCTGCAGCGCCTGCTGCATGGGCTCTGCCTCCTCAACATGCTCGGCGAGCCACTTCGCCTCCCTTAGCAAGTGGGCCCAATCGCGTTGGATGTTCCTGGTGAAGGCGGGATAGGACCTCCATCCGTCGCAGACAACGATGCCCTCAAAGTCTTTTCCCAAGGTTTCCTCTAGGACCTTCTTTCCCCTGCTCTTTCTTATCACGATGAGCGTCTCCGTCTCGGTAGTGAAGGACCAGAGCGAATGTTTCTTGCCGTCAACCTTCTCCCCGGTCTCGTCGGCGTAGACAGCCTTCGACTGCCGTATCTTCTCTCTGATCGCTTCGTACTCCGGTCTCAACCATTCGCTTACCCGGCGGGTGATATCTAGAACCGAGGCTGTGGTTATCGGGAGCTCGAACTGATTTTCCAGTCCCTCCACTATCTTCTGGAGGGGAAGCCTCTCCTCAAACTTCATGAGGGTCGTCTGTACTAGGACGTTCTTTCCGAAGAGGCCTTCCGGAGGGCAGTCTGGATGCCTGGCCACCGTGTAAGCCTTGCATGCTTTGCACTTCCACTCGAACTCAAGAAAGTCTATCACCTGCCTAGGGGCAGGGTTCGATATCTCCTCGACGATGCAATGGTTCACGTACCGTGGCTCGCCGAGAGGGGCTCCACAACGCTCGCATTTCTCTTTCAGATCCGGAGCCTTCACAATGTCTGGTCTCGGCTTTGGCCTCGTGTTGCCTGGGTGTCCGCATGGTCTTCCCGGAAACCTATTTCCGCCGGTTTTGCGGGGGCGGGAGGGGTACATCCGTCTAGAGGGTGGCGTGTTTGGGTTCTCGTACAGTGCCAGCTTGCGTTTCAGCTCCTCTATCGACTTCTCTCGCTCTTCAAGCTCTGCTTCAAGTACCTTTATCCGCATCTGGAGCCGTTCGCAGTTTGGACAGGTTATTCCTTGCACACTATGAGGTAGACTCTCTTCCCGACGTATTTCTTGGGGCAGTCGACCTTGGCGCTGTTGCCGAACGGGGTAACTTCCTTCTCGATGAAGCCTAGAACCTCGTCCTCCAGAAGCACAAGCTGACCCTTATCCAATGTTATCTTCCTCATAGGATATCCATAGATATCCTATTGCTTAAATACTTTTCGGTCGACCCAACTATTCTCGAAAGGAAAAAACATAAAAAAAACAATAAGCTAAATACATACAACTTTTGTAACATATGCATGATATGAGTATTCTGTAACAATTTTATAGAAAGATTTTAGTGCATGATAACAATCAAGTATGACACAACCTAGAAATATGGTGTTTGTCTTATGAAGGCTGTAATAGGCGATATGACCATAAGTAACGGAGGGATCTTACGTCTGAACGAGTCCTTAGTTGAAAGTCTGGGTGTGGAACCTAGAGACCGACTAATCATAATGCAAGACACTGAAAACTCCAAGATAACAATCCAGCTTCAAAGAGGAAATGAAGTAATACTTCGCCTAAGTGACTGCGAAATTGTCAGACCGCAGAAAGGATGACAAGGAACAGATCTCTTCAACACAATATACCTCTCTGTTATGTTCAAAAAATGGGAAAGGGGAGATGGAACCTGCTGAATGAAATTCTCGGGACATGGTGTAAGTTGTGATTATAACCATAATTATCTGTTCTTTCCGATCCCAGTTCTATTAACCTCAACTATCAAGAGATGAAGTTTTGTTACTCATCCTAATTCGCTGGAGAGCGCTTAAGCGAGGAACCTATGGGTTCCGATAATGCCAAATATCGGCATATTGTTTGAAAGATAAGGTAGCTAACACATTTCAGCGAGCTTTGATGAGTACTACAGGTTTCGACCTCCCCTAAAATACTAAAAAAATGGGGATATGGATACCAAATAGAGAAGTATGGTAGCCCGGGATAGGTTTAAGTTCTCGTTTAAATTTCTCGCAAAAAGCAAAATTTAGGTAAATGTTTTACAAAAACAAGCCTAAGAGAGGTTCTAATTTGGCATCTCGCCAGATTTATATTTCAGTTTTCAGACAAGGAGATTATGGGACGCTATGTTCAATCATATGGCAAGAAGGGCAGTAAGAAGTGGGTTCAGATTCTTATTAATAGAAAGCCCGAACTTCTGAATAATAAAATAATCGACAATTTAGATCTTGCGGCAAAAGAGAAGATTAAATGGCTTTCACCATTTGGAAGAAGATAAATACGCGGAGCACAGTGATCAAGAGTTCCTTGATAAACTTGATGTGCGCTCGTTCAAGTATTCCCTCTTACCCTTAGACAGCATTTCAGACTTAACCCTGAAGTCCCTAGCCCTCGAGCCTTGGCAATACCAGATCAAAAAATCATCTAGTATAAGAACTGCGGCTACGTTCACCAAGGAACCCGGGCACCTGATGTCTGCCCGGCATGCCGTCGCCCGCATAGCTTCTACGAAGTCTGGGTCGAGAACTATTGAGTTCCTACGTTGAAATGCCAGTGGTAATGGCACGATACGACCCCTTCGCAGACACACTGGATCTTCTCGAGGGACTTTTCCCTACCGATATTATAGGTTCTTCTTATTGCCTACTGGAGCAGTATTCATTGCATCGCCTACTGTACTTTTTGCAGTGGTTCTGGATTTGGCAGTTCCTGAAATCTTCACCGTCCTTCACTCTTTCTGTGTACAATTTTGTACACGAAAGTCTTATAGAGACATCCGTTAACTTTGTATTGTCTAAGTCTCCAGTAAATATTCTTGAAAGGTGGAAGCCATGAGAACAGGTGGAAAGAAAACCGTAACAACAATGTTGATGTTTCTTCTATGCACAGCCACAGTTTCATCATTTCTTGGAATACAGATACGTAAAGCCAGCGCTGAAGGCTTTGGGACAACCCTTACTGGTAATATTTTTGACCAAGGGGTGGACAGGGATGGCGATGGCATTTTTGATTTCTTGGAAGTTGGTGTTGAGGTTAATGTTACTGAAGCGGGGGATTATACAGTTGAGATCCCCCCTTACGGGCTTTTAGACAAGGATAATGGACGGGCAATGAATGTTGGGACCAGTCAAACATTCTCTCTAGGTATTGGTATTCTGGTAGTCAATCTCTACATTAAGGGGGTAGAAATCCACGCCTTCGGTCTGAACCCAACAAATGTTTCTATCTCTCTATATGATTTAAATTATACCCTTCTTGGGGGACTTTATGATACTCCCCTTTCTAGGAAATACTTTTACACTGAATTTGAAGCTCCTGGAGCCGCATTGACTGGCGTAATCTACGATCAAGGAGTCGACATTAACGAGAATGGAGCTTTTGACTATTTAGAGATAGGTATTGAAGTTAATGTTACTGAAGCAGGAAATTACAGAGTGGGAGCATTCGGGCTTGACAGCTATGATGGATATATAAATGTTCTAGATGATCAATGGGTGTCTCTCGATGTTGGTGTTCAGGTAGTCAATCTACGTTTTGATGGAACAACAATTTTCATGTCAAGCCTTAACCCAATAAACGTTTCTTACATAACACTTTATGATAATAATTATAATTTCATTGGGGAATTGTTTGATGTTCCTCTTTCTAGGGAATATCTTCATACAGAGTTTGATGCTCCTGGAGCAGTCTTGACTGGTGTAATTTCCGATCAAGGGATTGACACCGACGGGAATGGTTTTTTTGACTTTTTAGAGGTTGGTGTTGAGGTTAATGTTTCTGGAGTGGGAGATTATATTATTGAGGCAGACGGGCTTATAACAGTCGATTACAGACGTATATGGGTTAGCAACTCTCAACAAATTTCTCTTGATGTTGGTGTTCAAGTAGTCAACATACTTCTAGACGGTCCAACAATTTACGCTTCAGGTCTTAACCCAGCAAACATTTCTCACATAACACTTCGTAATAGTATGTATACTATTCTGGGGGAACTCGAAATGATTCCTCTTTCAAGGGAATACATATACACTGAATTTGAGGGTCCAGCAGTAATCTTGACAGGAGTGATTTCCGACCGAGGAGTTGACACAGATGGGGACGGCGCTTTTGACTATTTAGAGATTGAAGTTGAAGTTAATGTTACTGAAGCAGGAAATTACATTGTTGAGGCTAACGGGCTTCTAGACGGTGACAACAGTTACATAAGTGTCGGCGTCTCTCAATCTGTGTA
>JAUQYT010000040.1 GCA_030587605.1 Candidatus Njordarchaeum guaymasense | reverse complement strand
GAGAAAGCAAACAACAACTAATTAGCCGCTGGTCCCTCTCGGAGTTTGAGACTTCGCAGGTTGGACTTGGACTAGCCAACCAGGAGAGCGGCCAGCGGGGATGTTTGATCTACTGATCGACATATGTAAGACTTTTCTTGTGCTCCTCCTCAGCGGCTCTTTTGAGCGAGCGCCGTCGTCCGTCACGAACATTCTGCCTGAGTGGTGGTTTCTCTCAGTTCTTTTGCTTGTGGGTATGTTTGCGATGGTCATCATTGGCTGCCTGATGTCGCGCCTATCTAGCTCGGTCGAGGAGGATGAGGGGATCGAACTTTGGAGCAGAGTAGCTACGAGAACCTACGTTGCAATGGCCCTTTCCTCTGCTGTTCTTCATTTTGCCTCTGGCCTCCCGGGGGCAAGGAGTCCCTTCTGGTATTCTCCAGTGCTGTCCGGGTTCACCTTCGTCTCCGGATATTTTGTCTACAAAGCTTGGAGAAAACAAGATTAGGCTAGGATGCGGTCAGGGCGGTCTTCAGGATCTAGGGACGCTGTAGGCGCTGAATCGTGTCAAATGCCAGAAAGGACCCTATCGTGGAAAGGCAAGCGAACAACACGATGTTGATCCAGACTCTGTTCAGCCCGAAGGGTGGGAGAACTTCGCTTCGGAGTATTTCAAAGATGAAGAATTGCAGAAATCCAATCATGGACGCTACGAGTAATGCCGCCAATGTAGCAGTAACGGCCGTCCGTGTTCCTTGGGACAACTCCTTTGCCAATTGTGCCGTCATGAACGTACCTATGAGCCAAGGTATTGCTATCACAACAACTCCGAGGGCATACCATTTGTGAATCCAGAGCCATTGAATGTTCAGCATGTTTCTGATACTGATTTCTGTAACATCAGAAAGACGCGACTTCAAGAGCGTCAATAGGATGCTAAGAGCCTGAACGAGGGCAGAGTAGAATATGAGCATCCAGAATGTGTGATTCACTTCTAGGCAACACCTCAACCAAATCTTGATGATGGCGGTCCCGCTTCTAGACCATGTGGTTCCATGACAGATTGTTCGTCATCACGTATTATTGCCAGTCTTACCCGACCTTTCAATTTCAATCTCAGCTCTCTGCCTCATAGTAATGAAATCTTGCCTCAAAGCCTTTAATCCTCCTACAAATTCGCTGATCATCTCCTGGAACTTTGCACCGGTTCTTCTGCGCCTAGTCCAAGAGATGTTCAAGTGGCTTATGTCAGTGAACTCCCAGTTATGAGCATAGAACACCACGTCAATCCCTTGTTCTATTAGTGCCTTGGCTCCGGACAATGACCATGAGACTCCAAAGTTTCTCAGCCAAAACCATCCTATTGGGAGACGTAGTTTGGGTGTCACAGAAATCGGAATCTCGAGCACTCCATTGAGGGAGAATGGTTCCAAAGGGTAGTTTCTGTTGTCGTATCTGAAAGGCACTCTAGTTGGGTGAACAGAACTGTCATACAAGTAGCCGTTCTCTTTCAATATGGCAAAGATGTCCTTGTTGAAGCGAAGGTTGGGGCATCTGAAACCTATGGTTTTCTTTCTTGCGATCGCTTCGAGCGCTTGCTGAGCATCTACTATCTCTCTTCGAAGATTCTCTCCCACAAGGTTTAGGAGGTCTCTGTGGGAATAACCGTGATTGGCGACTTCATGTCCACGGCTCGAGATTAATTCCACTAGTGGACTATGTCTTTCAGCGAATTTCCCAGTTACAAAGAATGTGGCTGGTATGTCAAGCTTTGAGAATAACCCCAAGCATGATGCCAAACCTCTTCCTGAGAGATCTTCAGGCACCATCTGATGTTCTACATCTACCGTCATCATCACCGTCAAAATACGCTTCTCTCCTTTGCTTTGGGCACCGACGAGGCCGCGCAGCAATGTTGCCTCATTGGTCTTTGTTCGTCCCTTTTCTTTCTACCTTCTTTTCTGCGGCCTGTCTTTCTAGTCGCCATCTAGGTTCCAGGTTCATAATCATCTCTGCTATCAGACCGAACAGGACAGAAACGAATCCAGAGACGATCATGATTGTGGGGTAGAACGTCTTGTTGAAAAGGTTGTACAAGACTCCGCCCGTGATGAGGACGAAACTAAGAGCGCCGAAAAAGTGCATCGGCTGCCGAAAGATTGTCAAAGACAACTTCACCGAAATCAGATCAAAGAAACTGCCGAATATTCGAGTCTTACTGTAGTTTGACTTACCTGCGCTCCTTTCATATAGATCAACTTTGACCTCACCAACCTTGTATCCCATATCTGATGCGATACCCACAAAGTACCTGCTGTAGCCTCTTCGGTAGATCAGATCATTTGCCACTTCTCTTTTGAACAGCTTCAGACCGCAATTGGCATCGTGCACCCCTGCATGAAAGAACCTTCTGAAAATCCAGTTATAGATCTTTGATATGACCCGGTTTCCGAATGGATACTTGGAGTAGTCCCTCCACCCGGTCACAAAGTCTAGTCCTTCCTCGATGAGTTTGCTGTGCAACTTCAACAGGTCCTTTGGATGATACTGGAGATCGGCATCGATCATCGCGATTAGGTCTCCTGTTGAGGCTTCGATGCCTTTCTTTATCGCATACGTCCTGCCTACAACAGGTCTGATTTCGACGACGACGATCGGATACTCTTCCTTTAATCTCTGAAGAAGTTCACTGCTCCCGTCAGTACTACCATTGTTGACAATCACGATCTCTGATTTGGGTGGGAGAGTTTCTATTAGGAGTGCAGTCAGTTGTTCAAGGTTTTCCTGTTCGTTCCTAGCGGGAACTATGACAGAGATTCTCAAGGCCGACACCTCCTGATCTTGTGAGAGATTGAGCCGCTGTCAAGTTCTACACTGCAGTATCTGGGCATTTTGAACACCAAGTCCGTTACACGGCCGTGCATGTAAGGGCTGCTCTTTTTCTTTGAAACGCCTGAACGAGCACCCTTAATAGAAAGCCTCTCATTTTGCCGTTGAAAATAGAATGGATCATATGGGACGGTCTCCTAGCCACCTTTACGTCACACTATATACGATTATCACAGACCTGAATGTGTCAGCTCGGAAGGCAAACACGAATGATCCCACACTCTTTCCATCTATCAGTTCTGGGAATAGGCGCTGGCTTCTATCGTAGTCTTCGCTGGTAAATATGATCCACCGAATGTTCTTACTCTTAAACCAGACCAAGGCTTCCAACCTATTCTCAGGCACGTAGGTGAAGCCGTAGATACTATTGTGAGGAACATGCCACTCATTCACTAGGCGATGCACTATCATCGGAATGTCTGTTACTACTCCTTCGCCCTTATAGCGGGCTCCGACAAAATCCGTTGGCGAATCGAAGACATTGACAAGTCTTTCCTCTCCCGATAGAAACCGTATCGAGACGGAATAGGGCAAGAGGCATGCAAGAACAACCAGAGCAACGGTCTTCTTTCGATCAGCTTTGCCAACCAAACCATGAAGCAGCCTACCTATTGGCACAAGCATCAAACTGACCGGCAGAAGCACCAACCTAGGGTAGAGGTCGAAGAACTGCATCGCGAACGCTAGGTACACGGCGCTAGGAGCAAACACCACGGAATCTCTTCGAGAGATCGAAGCGAGAGCCAGAGTGATCCCGAAAAGTGATAAGACGGAAATGGGTGCCGTGATATCTTTAATTTCCAACAGCCGAGAGCCAGAGGTCAGGAATTTTTCACCAATGCTGAAGGTGAAGAATTGGGTCTTGGGACCATAGAGCATGTCACCTGTAACATTGTAGGTATGCCAGAGATATGGGAGAAACACGATAGAATAGCCAATGACAAACGGTATGAGCATAGTCGCAGACCTCTTTTGCACAGCATGCAGAACCAGAAAGAGAGCCGCTATCACCCAAGCCTCGTATCTAGTGATGGAAGCCAGCCCCAGAAGTATACCGGCAGCAAAATCGTATTTTCCTGTCTGATCCTCAATAGTGAACGCGTCTGCAGCCAGGGCTACTAGGAAGGTGGTTAGTGTTTCATGGACCCAACAGATGTTCACAAAGACGACTAGGGGGAAGAACGCGAACAGGAGCGAAGAGTACTTCGCGGCCTGAGGCGAGTGAAGCCTTCTAGATAACCTGTAGACTGGGAATATGGTTGCGGCGCCGATTACGAGGTTAACGATTCTGATTGAATTGAGAGAAGATGTGTTTGTGACGAGAAGAATGAATGCTCCTAGAAGGTGCGGAAGAGGAAGCCAAACATACTCCATTCCCTTTAGATCCCACATCCTTCGGTGCGCAAAACCTT
>JAUQYT010000026.1 GCA_030587605.1 Candidatus Njordarchaeum guaymasense | reverse complement strand
ATGGGTCATTACTGAGGGGAAGAGGCCTGCAAAAACTTCACAATAAGAACACGATCCATTGGAATAGTAAATGCGAAAATCACGAACGAAAATATGTAAATATTTCCCGGCGCCAAATGGTACACATGTAGCCTATCCTTTGATGTCGTCAACTTAGCTTGGCACCACCTGAAGAGAAATTACGGTGTCAGGAGAGCACACTTATAGGCTACAGTAGTTCCGAACCCAGGAAAGTGAAGAAGCCTCGTTAACGGGGAGAAAGATAAAAGCGGAAATGAAGAGTGAAAGATATGGTAATGAAGAGGGAGTCAAAGATGAGCCAAATCGATGCATCTTACCAAAGACTATTGAAAAGATTCGTTGAATGGGCTGGAGCTTGCCCTGACATCCGCGGAGCGGTCATAGTAGGCTCCCGCGCCCGAGTTGAGCATCCCGCGGATGAATGGGCAGATCTAGACATCGTCATCATCACTACTTACCCGGAGCGTTACCTATCAACGACAGATTGGATAGAAAACATCGGCAATGCCTTGCTAACATTCGTTGAACCGACGGCGACTGGTGGCGAGATGGAACGTCGCGTCCTTTTCGAAGGCATGCTAGATGTCGATTTTGCCATCATTCCCGAAAAGAATGTTCAGATGCTTCTACAAGACACAATTCCGCCCCAGATCGTAGCCCAGATGGTAAACACAATAGGTCGTGGGGTGCGCGTGCTTCTTGACAAAGATGGACTGGTAACTCAATTTCTCTCGCGTATTAGCTCTATTGAGATTCCACCCCCTTGCCCACCAACACAACAGGAGTTTCTCGAGGTCGTTAACGACTTCTTGTATCACGTTGTCTTCACGGCGAAGCATCTACGGCGCGGTGAGTTATGGTGGGCTAAAATGTGTTGCGACTGCCACATGCAGAGACTGTTGCTTAGGATGATTGAATGGCACGCTCGCGCCACTCATGGTTGGAATTATGACACTTGGTTCCGCGGACGTTTCCTGGAAGAGTGGGCAGATCCTCGTGTCTTGGAAGGATTACGTAAGGCATTCGCCCAATACGATGAGAACGACGTCAGACGCGCATCGTTAGCTACAATAGATTTGTTTCACTTGTTAGCGACAGAGACAGCTGAGAAGTTGAGTCATAAGTACCCATCCGAGGCTGATTGGCGTGTAACAGAATGGGTTAATAAGATTCTCTCAACAAGAACCTCCTCGAAGAGAGAGGAGAACAGCGAAGAGTCTTCTAGTTTCACCTGTAATTAACATAATTTTAGTTATTTTTGGTCGTTTTTCCGAGTCCTCATCTATAACTAATTTTGGACTTGTTTCATCTTCAATTCATTTACTGGAAAGTGACGAAGAAAGGTTTGATCACACATTAACCGTTTGACGGTCGACGTGAAATGTGGATGACATCATGAGAGATCAGATCTAGAATTCTGATGAGGTTTTCCGCTCGCTTCTGGTAGCCGGGGCGCCTTAGGAGCATCATGGACATTATGGTCAACCAGATGATCTTCGTCGGTCTCTGATAGAACTTGGCCTTACACTCAAGTAGATCTTCCCTCGACCGAATGTAAGCCATATCAGAGGAACTCACCGAGTCTAAGGTGATAGTCAAATCGTCAGGTCTAAGGCTTGAAACGAGACTAACAAGATTAGGATTGGAGTTTAATGCGTCAATCAATTCATCACTGATCTTGAGCTCTGGGACGTAGGATCGAAGATCAACCAATTCCTGACGTGTCACGAACTTTGGGTTTTTTCTAACCACCCCGCTCCAGCGGATCTCGCACTCCAAACCCTTCAGCGCTCGGTAACTAGAGCAATGGGCAGTATCCATGTCTATTTCAGGTGTGATTACTATGGGACAGATAAATTGAGTCTTGTGCTCAAATCCTATAGACACGGGGAGATATTTGATAACGAGTTCCTTGAACAATGTATCCTTTGGGTGAATTAATATTCCACCAAGGGTATAATCCCAGTCGACAATTCTGTTTTCAAGTGCCTTGACGATTTCGGGAATTTGGCGTGACATCTCTCTTCCCTGAAGTTTATCCGCTGTCATGTTTTTCGAAGCTTTGCCCTTTCAACATACTTCTCTTGTATTGAACGAGAGAGACTTCTCCAAAGGAGCACCTGTTTGCGGATATCATCAACAAAGAAGTAGCTCAAGGTCTTCCACGCGCCAGACTCACCTGTAACCTTTCTCATTAAGAGACTTAGCGGATATTTCTCTTTCTCTTTGGTGGCGAGGAGAGTAACTGTCATGTTCACGTGGGTCTCAAGTGGCAGAAGATCAGTTATTAGCCTCAGTCTCATTTCCTCGTGTGCAGGCTTCTCAAGCTCCCTGATAATGGCAAACCTTGTTTCTCTTCCCCGCCCCTCAAAATACTCATGCACATACTCAAGTATCCCTTGGGCATCCTCCGTTGAGGCTGCTATATAGGGTAGAGGTATCTCCCACTCGTCACCACGGAGCTTTGTTGTGATTCTCCACTTGCGTTCTAGCGATGGCGTCACCAGTTTAGCCACCCTGGCGAAGGGATACGCGACGCTTGCCAAGACCGTTACAAGTATGGAACATAGAGCTATGACGATGGAAGCCGAGGAGTAATTTAGTATGTAGTGCGAAGGCAAGAGGCCTATCGCCATGAAAACCATGTTTAGCGTTAATCCTATGAAGTATCCGAGAACAGTTCCAATTACTGCGTGGACGGCTACCTCTGATATGAATAGGGTTGCCACACCCACAGGCGACAAGCCAAGAGAGCTGTAAACAGAGATTTCTGGGATACGCTCGTTCACTGAGCCTAGCACGGCAACTAGAATGTTAGCGAGGCCTATGATCAAGACCACGGTTAGGCTTCCCCCACCTATGAACGTAGGAACTGAGAGTGCTGAACACTTGAAGACTTCGTTCTTGTATCCTATGAAGACGCTGGGAGAAGTCGTTAAGGCGAGAACGCTTGCGATTTCGCTGACCTTGTCAAAGCTGATAGGTTCCATAAGTCTCGCAGATACGCTTGCGACGTATCCGCCGAGTCTTAACGCTAAGTTGTAGGGAACTATTATAGTCAGACTCGGATCCACAGGAACTGGCTCTACCCCGGTTCGCACGAATCGACGTGAAATGGCCTCAACGCTATCGGGGTTCATAGGTGT
>JAUQYT010000366.1 GCA_030587605.1 Candidatus Njordarchaeum guaymasense | reverse complement strand
TTATTACGATCCTTCTCCTGCAGGCTAGACAGACCGTGAGTCTGTCCTTGTCCTTGTCGACTGACACAAAAGTGAGCTTACTTTCGCCGCAGAAGGGGCATACTCCACCAGACAGAACAAGTCTACCAGTGACTTCGTTGTTACGATCGAGTTTTACCTTGACCTTGTCGTTGCCGATTATTTCTGCGCCTTTTACTATGTCCTTGGCCAGTATCATGCTTCTCTCTTGGAAGTGGCGTTCATATTTGTCTGTCACATCTTGGGCCAGTTGTTTGACGGTGCTCTTCAACTTGTCCCACATCGAATTCGGACAGACAAGCAGACGACTGTTCACCGGAATAAGGTGGTACGCCTTTTTCATTAGTTCAACTAGTCTATCAGGAACATTAGCAGAGATTTCCACGATCTTCACAGGAATCTCCTCTTAGACACTGGATTAGCACTGCGTAGGATCTCTGGGACTACTTGCTCTATTTTGGAGTTCTGTTTTAAATAATTAACGATGACTAGAATACCAATTGTTCCTAAACCATAATAAAGCAGACCATGTGGTTACCTCAACAATAACAGGAATGAATAGAAGTTTCAGACGTTGATGGCTGGACTCACAACGATCCGAATAATTATGTGGTCGAAATACATGCGTGGTAGCTGTCAAAGACAATCATCTATGCATCAGAAAAAATGAAAAATGGGGAGTTCAACAGGAAACGTCACATTACGTAATTGCTAGATTTGCGGTGCATCTTTTCCATCGTATTTAAGGCGGAATCCCGTATCTTTGCCCGCACACTCCTTGATCACAGCGCTGCCCGAAACTATTCTCTGAACTTCATTGGTTCCTTCATAGATCTGTAGAAGTTTGGCTCCTCTGAGTATCTGCTCCACGGGGTATTCTTTCATGTACCCGTATCCACCCATTATCTGAATGCAATCAACAGCGTTCTGCATCGCTGAATCAGCCGCAAAGGTCTTGGAGAAAGCCGATTCCTTGGCGTTAGGCAACTTGTGATCAGCAAGCCAAGCAGCGTAGCGCGTAAGGTGCCTTGCCGCCTCAGCCCTACAAGCCATGTCAGCTATCTTGAAGCTAATCCCCTGGAAGTTGGCGATCGGTTGACCGAACTGCCTCCTCACATTGGCAAACTTTGCTGCTTCATCAACGGCCCGTTGGGCAACACCCGTCGCAATAGCACCAATCGCCGCTCTGGTTTTGTCCAAGGTCATCATCGCCAGCTTGAAGCCCTGACCCAGCTCACCAACAAGGCAGTCAGCAGGAACTCTAACCTCCTTGAAGATGACCTCACTTTGAACAGAAGCTTTCTGCCCTAACTTGTGCTCGATGTACCCTATCTCAACACCAGGCGAGTCAGCAGGAACCATGAAGACCGAGATGCCTTTGTGCTTCAACTCGGGATTTGTTGTAGCAAAGACCGAAAACAGTGACGAGACTGGAGCACTTGTGATAAAGCACTTCATGCCGTTGATTACCCACTCGTCTCCATCTGTGACAGCTCTTGTCTGTACGCTTGCAGCGTCAGATCCAGACATGCGCTCAGTTAGGCAGAAGCCAGCTAACTTCACCTGCTTCCCTGTGATCAATGGCTTAATGTATTTCTTAAGCTGGTCCATGGTTGCGCCAAGGAGGATCGGTGCGAAAGCAAGGTTGTTGCACGCAACTGAAGTTGCTACACCAGCATCTCCGTACCCAACAGCCTCAGTCACCAGCGTTTCTTCAACTAAAGTTCGCTCTGGTCCGCCAGCAGCCTTGGGCACATGTAGATTCATGAGCCCCATTTCATAGGCCTTCTGGATAACGTCCATGGGAAAGTCGTCCTTGTCATCCAACTCTCGGGCTCTGGGCGTGACATACTTGTAGGTGAACTCCTCAGCTTTCTTCTTGATCTCCATCTCTCTTTCATTCAACGCAAAGTCGACCAACCAGTAACAGCCTCCATATTGTGAGTTTCGTCAGAAGGAATGATTCAATCGATCTCTCTACGTCATTCCCTACTTAATACTCTAATCCCTCTCTCTTGCGGAGCACTTTGCATTACTTTTCATGAATCGTGTTCACTATGACTTTCCTTTTAAGCATTTACTATGATAGACAGTTAGATCATCAATCATAAAGAGTGAAGGCAATTCGTGGAATAAAGACACCGTTCTAAGAATGATTGAACGTTTCGGACACCCGCGTCAAGCAGCAGAAAATCCTGCCAAGAAAATTCACCATGTCAACAGTCAAGAAAGGCAGCGATTAGCTGACTTATCTCTACTTCTTGGCTTCCACTGTCTTCTGTATCGACTTCCTTACCTCTTCTATTGGTAGCGAGCCGTCAACGTCTCTCAGGAGCTTCCTCTTAGCATAGAAGTCAAGAATAGGCATAGTCTTCTCTCCATAGACCTTCAACCTACTTCTAACCACTTCTTCCTTATCGTCATCACGCTGAGCCAACTCTCCGCCGCAAGCATCACACCTTCCATCGACTCTAGGTGGATTGACCGTGAGGCTGTAGACGGCGTTGCAGGACCTGCAAACCCGTCTCGCAGAGGATCGCTTGACTAACTCATCATTGTCGACCTTAAGGTTAATCACATGGGACAACGGTGTTTTTCTCTTGTCAAGTAGCTTCTCTAAAGCATCAGCCTGCGCTATGGTTCTCGGAAAGCCGTCCAAGATGAATCCATTCTTGCAATCCTTCTGCTCTATTCTCTCCTCGATTATCCCTATCACAACATCATCTGGAACCAGCGCTCCCTTATTCATGTAGGTCTGCGCTTTCTTACCGAGCGCTGTTCCCTGCTTCACAGCGTCTCTGAGAATATCGCCCGTCGATATCTGTGGGATACCATACTTCTGTGAGAGAAATGTAGCCTGAGTTCCCTTCCCAGCGCCAGGAGGACCGAACATAGCAATTATCCTAGGCAACTCTTTCACACGCCACCCAATGCTGGAAAAATGTAGAAGCCATGAACAATATAAAGCTTCACACTCTGACTCCACTCGACCTCGCACACCTTATATCTCCACAGTTGGATAGGTTTGGTGAGGTGAAAAAACTTGGGCGAAGAACTGTTGGAGCGGGAAATCGAATCGCTATGCAAACGCCTTTCGAGCATTAAGCAACCGATCAAAGTCGTCGTCATGCCTGATTTCTTCTTCGACCACCTTGTGTTTTATGATGGACCATTCAAGGCCCTTCAACAGCGAATCTCAGAAGTAGCCGAGCAAGGTGGCGGAAACATTCCATTCACAACACAATCTGTACTACGAGGAGGGAACGCTGTCAACTGCGTCTCAGCACTAGTGTCACTTGGAGCTGACGTGTCCTTCATAGGAAGGACAAGTGACCTCGGACTATACCTCCTCAAGTACTACTTCCCCCATGAAAACGTTGACCTCTCAGGCGTGAAGACCGATGGACAACTGGCTCTCACAGTAGCGTTGGAGGCCAAGGTGGGCGGACGCAAATCAAATGTGATGCTGAATTACCCTGCTTCGGTTTCAGATTTCGGGCCTGACTCACTCACCAAGGAAGACTGGGAAAGAATACTCAGAGCGGATATAGTATGCGTATTCAACTGGCTCCAAAACAAGAAAGGAACAAAACTGGCTGAAGCCGTGTTCAGAAAGGCGAAAGCAGAAGGAGGCGGTAAAACGTACTTCGATACGTGTGACCCGTCCTCCAGACAAAAGGAGATCGGTGATGTCTTCAATGGAGTGCTAAGAAAACCATTCGTGGACATCTTCGGAGTCAATGAGAGCGAAGCATGCTGGTTCGCAGGCTATCTTAACAAATCATTCAATAAGAGAAGGAAGACAGAAAACTTGAACAAACTTGCCTTGGAAGCCGCGGCACTGCTCCACGAGAAACTCAGGTTCAGAATAGATCTCCACACAATAGACTACTCATGCTCATTCAGCCAGGAAACCAAATTCTTCGCCCCGTGCTTCAATGTCAAGGTCAGGCGCGTCACTGGAGCTGGAGATGCTTGGAACGCTGGAAATATCTTCGGAGAAGTTGTGGGTTTGCCCCATGTGGAGCGACTCCTCCTCGCAAATGCGGCGGCAGGATTCTACATCCAAGATGAGGGAGGCAAACACGCTACAAAGGAAGAACTAGCGAGTTTTATGCAAAACACGAAAACGAAAACCACTGATATAGGCAGTGAGGAAGAAAGCAAAGAAGAGACCAGGTAATCGCAAATGAATCTGCCTCATGTTCTTCAAGATAAGTGACGCAAGGAGGTTGAGGAGGAGTTATGCGGTTCACCTTGCATGAGCACAAGGCCAAAAAGGCTGGTCTGCACTACGACCTCAGATTGGAGTGGCAAGGAGGAGGAGTCAGATCATTTGCGATGCGGTACCAGCCTCCCACAGCGCCTGGGGTTAAGAGAATGGCAATCGAGCAACCGCTTCACGAGGAGTGGAGTCTCGACTTCGAAGGAGAAATCGAAGAAGGGTACGGCGCAGGAGAACTTAAAAAAACGGATTCAGGAGAATACCAAATAGTGAAAGAAACGCCAAAGGCACTCATACTCCAGTTCAAGGGGTCAATGCTAATCGACTCATATGTGATGCTAAATACCGGAGGAGACAAATGGCTTGTCTTCAAAAAGAAAGCATCATGATTGATTTCTCAGGTTAGGTTTGGGTGACTAGTGCGCTCGCGAAGGCTATAGCGCCAACATACTCGCTTATTGGCCCAACGCGAGAAGTATCTATGATGGGTTTCGCAAGTCCGAGAAAGGGGGCTCCGTATGAGGTTCCTCCTCCGATATGAATTAGCGTTCTGTAGATCAGGTTCCCAGAGACTCCGTCGGGAGCAATTATCAGGTTAGCTCCATCCGCTATCGCGTCCTCGATCAGTATCTCGTAATGCTTGATCTCTATGTTAGAGATCTCGCTTCCTGCAGCTTCCACAACTGCCTCCGCGTCCTTAATGGTGGTATCGACCCTCTTATCCCGACCTACGTCATCCATTCTACCTCCAGAAAGTACGGCTACCTTCGGCTTGTACCCCAGCGGCTGCATTAGCTTCACTCCCTCAGTGACGAAGTAGAGCTTCTCCCTCACTGTTCTACCCTCGTCTATGCCAACAGGAGCAAAGAAAAAGTTATGCCTCCCTGGAGTTTCCATAAGCGCGAGGCGGGATAGAAAAGGAAGTCCGAACTTGGACTTGATGTTAACCAATAACTTGCTTGCCCCTAGGGAACCTCGTACTATGGCGTTCGCCTCTCCATCAAGAAGCTTAACCAAATAACTTTCTGGGTCATCACTGACTACCTGTATTAGAGATGGGTCAATTGCTGCAAGTTCGTAGAAGGTTTGAGATGATCCAACTAGGAGGATGCGCTTTGCATAGCCATTCCACAAAGATCGCAGAGCAGCGTCAACGGTTTTCCTAGCATGCTCGATAGGTGTCGATATTCCCAGTCCCACGATCGCAGGCATCCTCTGAGCCAGTCTTATGACTCCTTCCAACAAATGAATCACCTTTCCAGGACCCAAAGCCTGCGGATTTGAACGCAATGGCGCCATAATCTACTAAGTAGTCTTCTGTTCTCCTCTTCCCGCTGTCGATGCTAGTATTCTCCTCATTCACACTTAAAAAACTATTAGCCAACCTCTAAAAGCGAAAACAGAAAACTATGAATAGATATACGCCTTAGGCCTTACTAAAGAGTTAAGTGCATATCCATTTCAAATAGGCAGCGGAAGTAACATGACATTAACCGAAGAATAGGGAAAAGGTGATTCTTAGATATGACTTCTGTCAGTAGAGATCCAGCGTCTTTTCTTCGAGAGGAGTACCAGGCTCTCGTCAGCCAAGAACTGGATTGGCGACTACGTGTTCTTCAGAGTCCAAGCTCAACAAGGTGTGTCGTAGACGGCAAGAAAGTCCTAATGCTATGCTCCAACAACTACCTCAGCCTGAGCACACACTCCAAGCTGAAAGACGCTGCAACAAAAGCCGTAAAGAAATATGGCGTTGGGTCCGGCTCTGTCAGACCAATAGCTGGAAACATGGAACTACACGTTGAACTCGAGAGAAGACTAGCCGCGTTCAAACAAGCTGAAGCCTCACTTGTATACACCAGCGGGTTCACGGCCAACTCTGGCTTAATACCCCAACTCGTTGGTAAGGAAGATCTCATCGTAAGCGACGAACTGAATCATGGCAGCATAATTGACGGTGTCAGGCTCACAACCGCCGAGAGAGCAATCTACAAGCACAGGAATATAGAGGACCTTGAAAGAGTTCTTAACGAAGCGGAGAAGCACTCGCCAACCTACCGCAGAATACTCATAATCACCGACGGCGTGTTTTCGATGGACGGAGACATCGCACCCCTCGACGGTATCGCGAAGTTAGCAGAAGAACATGGAGCGATGGTTTACGTTGACGACGCGCATGGCGAAGCTGTCCTCGGAGAAAAAGGACGAGGCATAGTCTCACACTTCCATCTCGACCACAAGAAAGTCCACGTTGAGATGGGAACCTTCTCGAAGGCCTTCGGAGTAATCGGCGGACACATAAACGGAAGCAGAGACCTCATAAACTTTGCATATAACAAGTCTAGAACATGGCTCCTAACAGGATCACATCCCCCACCAGTTGCGGCGGCATGCATAGCCGCAATAGACGTACTTGAGAAGGAACCTCAACATGTGAAGACACTTTGGGAAAACACCAGTTACTTCAAGAAAGGGTTGATGGACCTTGGGTTCAACACTGGACAGAGTCAGACACCAATAACACCAGTTATCATAGGTGAGAACGCTACTGCGAAGAACTTCAGTGAAAGACTCCACGAAGAAGGCGTTTTCGCCCTACCCATAGTATTCCCGATGGTTCCCAAGGGAACGGCAAGAATAAGAACGATCATGAATTCGGCGCTAACAAAACGTGACCTTGACGAAGCGCTAGCATCATTTGAGAAAGTTGGAAGAGAACTTGACATAATACGAAAGTCGGAAAACTAGGGAGCAGAATAAAGGCAATCACTTCAGTCTCTTACTCAACTTCTTGATCATATCTTTGGTCATGGCTACAAGATTATAGCTTGGGCTCCAGCTCCACTCTTCTCGTGCGCATGAATCATCAATGGACTTCGGCCAAGAATCTGCAATCTCTTGTCGAAAGTCTGGTTTGTATTCTATTTTGAACTCCGGGATATGTTTCTTGATTTCTGCGGCTAGCTCTCCCGCAGTGAAGCTCATTCCTGTGACATTGAAGACACGATGTCTTAACTTTGAACCGTTGGCCTCCGCAAGATCAATATGGCACTTTATACAGTCAGGCATATACATCATTGGGAGCATCGTTTCTTCTTTGACGAAACAGGTATACCTTTTTTGTTTGATTGCTTCATAGAATATTTCCACTGCGTAATCCGTCGTTCCTCCTCCTGGTGGCGTTTCACTGCTGATTATTCCCGGCAGTCGCATCGAACGAGCGTCCAATCCATATTTATTACGGTAATATGCTGCCAGTAGTTCACCCGCAACCTTTGTTATTCCGTACATTGTAGTAGGCTGTAAAATAGTGTCATTCGGTGTATTCTCTCTTGGAGTTGACGGGCCGAAAGCAGCAATGGAGCTTGGCCAGATAATTCGTTCAATGTTATATTCTCTCCCAATTTCTAGTACGTTTAATAGGCTAATCATATTAGTATTCCAAGCTGTTTGGGGCACTTTCTCGCCAGCAGCTGATAGAAGCGAAGCCAAATGATAGATTGTATCAATTTCATGTTCATAGACGACCTTTGCAAGTGCTTCTCGATTTTGAGCATCCAAATAGAGGAACGGGCCTGCATCGCGTAGAATTCTAGGTGGCGGTGTTTGCCTTCCCGTGGCAATGACGTTTTCACTTCCATACTTCTCTCTCAGTGCTGGGACAAGTTCGCTACCGATTTGGCCAGTTGAACCTATCACTAGAATTCTCTTCATCTTCAACCAAAACCTATTCATTTTGGTCTTTGTTATAGACC
>JAUQYT010000284.1 GCA_030587605.1 Candidatus Njordarchaeum guaymasense | reverse complement strand
GAGAAGCTTCTTCATCATAATAGCATCACTGTAAATGATTGTGGGGGAACTGATGAAAAACTTTCTCTCATGCTTGCGCTATCAGAACATGAAAGGTATCTGCCTATTCGATTCTTGCTTCTCTTTTGACCGCAGGAAGCGTTTCGCATACCCCCTAATAGCCAGGTAAAGAAAGCAGTAAATCAAAGACTTCCGACTTGGAATAATTGACAGATAATTGTAAATTACATAGATTTCTGACGAACCATTCCTTTACAGGAATAAATCATTAAGTGGGTACTACGAAATATTTGTTTCCTTAATTCTTGCCACTTATTTGTATATATTGATAGGACGTATGCCTCAAAGCTCAGTCCGGGAACTTAGAAAGACTAAATTCTAGCTAGTAAGTCTTTCGTGTAAAAACCAATGCCGTGACTGAGAATTGAGCCTTAAAGAATATCTTGCTCAGAATAGTATTTGGCATCGCTTCATCCAGAAAGCGCAGACGATTCATACAGCTGATGCGGCGCAGGCTACAGGAATACCCCTCAACAAAGTAACAAAGAACCTTGTCTTGATTACCGACACTGGTGAATATGTCCTACTGATAGTGCCGGGGGATAAGAAGGTAAACCTGAAAGAGGCGGCCAAAGTTCTCGGCGCTAAAACAGTCGTACTTGTTCCTTTTGAGAAGGCTGAGATGATCAGCGGTTACCCCCCAGGCGGCACTCCCTCAATTGGACACAAAATCAAAATGAGGACCATCGTAGATCGGTGTCTGCTCAGTTACAAGACTGTTTTCTGTGGTGGGGGATCCCGAGATAGACTGCTTGAGCTACAAGTCGAAGATATCGTCAAGTTGAATAACGCTGTGACTGCAGATATTACTCAGTGAATAACCCTAAGCCTCCTATTAGATTATGCTGCAGCACAGCATCTTTGGCCGGGGTGGCAGAGTGGCAAAACGTAATGGGCCAACGCGCCGGACTCGAGAATGAGAAGTCGATACATCCGGTTCTCCGAAAGGAGAGCAGGGGTTCAAATCCCCTCCCCGGCGCCTGACGCTCATCTTTCTGAGATCCATAGATCACTTAATTGCCTTCGTCAAATTCACATCTCTCGCTAGGATGTGTGGGGTCAGGGTTGGGATCTGTACCTCCCACCATTTTATCCAATGTCTCCTCTTTGAAAGGGCAGAGATGTTCCTTAGCATTCTTGGAAGGTTCTCGCTGATCCTGAGTCCTTTGAGAGGCTGCGTTATCTCTCCGCCTTCAATTCTGAATAGGCCGTCCCTGCAGACTGTTGAGAAGTCTCCAGTTCTGTAATCTTGGAATCTAGTGTACCAGTTGTTTGTTATGTATATACCATCATCCAACTGCGAAAGGAGTGTCTCATCATCGGCTTGGCCTTGCTCAACAACTATGTTCCAAGGTTGAGGAACGATCCAGCCTGCGTTTGCAGTAGTTGAACTCTTAAACTTCTTGGCTGTAGACGAATTGTGTAGATAACTCCGGAGAGTGCCTCTTTCGATGACCACTGTTCTCTTCGTCGAGATGCCCTCATCGTCAAAAGCTCTCGAATTCAGCCCGTCGGAAAGTGTGCCATCATCGATCAGTGTAAGTTCAGACGAAGCTACCTTTTTACCCAGCATATTTGCTAAGAATGAAAGACCAGCATCAACATTGAAGGCGGAAGCTGCACTCATCACGTCGTTTACTAGGTTTGCAAACACGTTTGGGCCGAGTATTACATCGTATCTTCCCGGTTTGCCTTCAATGGGATTCACTGCTTTCCTAGCTAACTCAGCTGCCGCCTGTCCAGCTTGCTCAGGATGAAAATCTCTCTCTGACCTTGCACAAGAGTTGGCGTGACCTGAAGCCTCGCTGTCCGCAAATGCCCTGACGGAAATCTCCAAGGACGATATAGTATCATCGCCTGATGCTGCCGCTGAGGTCTCTACCGCAGTGTGCACATTTCTGAACAGGAGAGTTCCTGCTACTCTTCTTGCGCCATGTGACACGGCGGTGTCGATCGCGGACTTAACATACTCAACAAGGTTGGATCCTTGAATGGAATGGAGGCTCGGCTGCGAGGCCGTATACTTGAAGGGGCCTCTAGGAAGTGCTGCATAGTCTCTGTTCGGTTTGGTTGCTTTGGTTATTTTCAGAAGATCACGTACTGACTTTCTGACTGAACCTTCCGATAGATCTTCGACGCTTCCTATCGCTACTCTCTTTTTCATCGCCATCATTATATTAATCGCAGATGAGCACCAAGCTTTGGCAACTGTGACTTGGTTGTTTGAGAAGCGTATCATCTTGACATCCTCTGTTGTGTATATGACTGCTACGTTGTCTGCGCCCCCCCTTCTGCCCTCCTTGACCACATATGATGGTAACTCTGCTGTCAGCATTCTAGGCGCCTCCGAGCTTGATGTTTCTTAGTCTGACCTCGGCGCCGCCTGTCCATACAGGAACTCCCTGTTGTGGATCACCCTTGCCGCATACTGCAGCGCTGTAATCGATGTCCTTTCCCACAGCGTCTACACTCATGAAAAGGCTTGGTGTGGTGATCTCAAGAACTGGGTTTCGCACCAGATGTTTAATCTCGCCTTTTCTTATCAAATAGGCTTCCAAGCCCACGTAACGTTGATTGAACCTTTTGTCATCGATGTTCCACTCCATGAAGCTCTTGATGTAAACCCCCATCGCGACTGATTCTATGAGTTCATCGAAGTTGTGGTCACCTTTCTCCATGTAGGTGTTGGACATTCTGACTATGGGTTCGCGGTTGTATGAGATTGCTCGAGCTGATGCGTTGCTTTCAATACCGAGTTCGGCAGCGGTTTCTCTGTTATGCAGGAAAGTGTTGACTATGCCGTTCTTTATCAGTTCGCGACGCGAAGCCCTGACACCTTCATCATCATACAAGTAATGACCGTATGAGTTGGGGATGGTGGGATCATCAACAACGGTAACGTGTTCGCTACCTAGCCTCGTGCCCAGTGTCTCGGTCTTTACAAAGGATTCGCCTGCTGCAGCTGCTTCCCTTCCAAGTATGCGATCAGCTTCAAATGGATGCCCACATGATTCATGGCAGACTATTCCCACTACCTCACTGCCCAGTACTGCATCGAGGCTACCCTTGGGAGGTCGCTTTCCCTTGGTCAATATGGAGGAGAGAACCTTGGCTTCCTCTGAAATAAAGTCGGCTACGTTCCATGATGAGACGACTTCCCAACCGCCACTCGCACCTTTCTTATTGTATCTCTGCGCTGTGCCTTTGCCTGCACTATAGGCGGTTGCCATATAGTAGAAGGAGGCTCTGGGGATCTTCGAGATTATATGAGTTCCCTCGCTGTTTAGGTAGGCCTTTTCGGTGACTGTTTCGCTCAGGGAGAGAATTCGCGCAGGAAACTTTGCTCCTCCCTTTAACTTGAAGTTCTTATCAGCTTCAAGGAGGAGTTTGAGTTTGTCTTCGATGCTAACGGAGCTTAGTTTACGTTTTTGTTCTACTTCCCATTTTTCCCTGCTGACTTTAGTGTTGGAGAGTAGGATCGGTCTTCTTAAAGTATTGGCAGAGGCGCGCGCCATTGATGCTGCTGAAAGGATGGTTTCGGCAATGCTGTCTTTCTCAAGCTCATTTGTCGAGGCGAAGCCGAGTGCGCCGTTAATGATCAATCTTATGCCTAATCCAAATTCTCTTAGAAAACCTGAAAACTGGGGCTCTCCATTCTTTATGATTGTTGCGTCACTGGTATCTTTCTGAATTCTAACCTCTGAATACGTTGCGCCTAGGCTTCTAGCGTAGTTGACAGCGAATTCCGGAATATCTTTCAATTTCTAATCCGTACACTCAAGAATCTGCTAGAATTTAAATGGATGTGCCATCTCCGCCTTCAGCTAGATTATTTTAACATATAGTTGTTAAGAATGGGAAGTTAGAGTTTTGCGACGAATGCGACTATTTAACCAAAGATGTCAAGATGTTGGTATAAAGTTTGACAACCTCGATATGAAGTTGTGAGACTCAGAACAAAATAAGTACTTGATCCTTCACTAGGCCACCGAGGAAGAGCGAACACTCAAGACTCCGCAAAGAGGAGCTGTTTGTCTAAGAACCTAAGAGACGCTCTGCAGAGCATAATACTCGCTGGCTATCAACTTGAAGCGGAGGCTTTCGAGCTCCTCAAGATTCTGCAAAATGAAGAGCATTTCACCCTCCTAGTGGCAGAGTCACTAAGTGAGGCCGAAAGACAGGATCCAAAGCCAGTCGTGATCACGCGCAAACTCATTGAGGATGTACTCGCAAGAGTAGCAAGTAAGAAGGAGATACCGGTAGTAAAAGGTCAGTTAAGGTCCCCAACTCCACTCGCGAAAGAAGTAAGTAGCGACCTAAAGATCCTTCATGACGGAACTGAGAAGGTGGAATCAAGCGGAACAATCAATGACTTCAACAAATACTTCATAGACAGGTTTGAGCGCCTGTCGAAAGTTATCCGCGAAAGGCTAGACTTCAGGAACTCAAAAGATATCAACAGCGCCCTCCAAGCGAAATACGGCGAAAAAGTGAAGACAATAGCCATAGTCATGAACAAGCGTGAAAGAACCAACCAAATTTTTCTGGAGATTGAAGACGTAGAGAACTCAGCCACATTGCTAGTAGTCCCGCAGAAGAGTCGTGAACTCTTTGAAACCGCGCGAAGCGTCCTCATGGACCAAGTAATCGGGGTAGAGGCTGTACGCGGTAAGAGTGATCTCCTCATAGCAGAACAAATAGTTCTGCCAGACGTTCCTGAAAGAAAACCGGCTAGAGCCGATCATCCACTAAATGTCGTACTGCTATCAGATATCCATGTGGGCAGCAAAACGTTTCGCACAGAACCCTTTGAAAGACTCATCATGTGGCTCAACGGAAAAGTTGGAAGCCAGAAGCAGACAGACACCGCGCTCAGTACAAAGTACGTGTTAATAGCAGGAGATCTTGTTGATGGTATAGGCGTCTACCCTCGCCAGCAAGAAGACCTGGCTATTGCTGACATTTACCAACAATACAGATTAGTGGCGCAATATATCGAACAGATACCGGATTACATAGAGGTCGTAATCATCCCAGGCAACCATGACGCTGTAAGACAAGCACTACCTCAACCAGCAATACCTAAGGAGTTCGCAGAACCAGTCTATGAGGCGAGAAATGTACGAAGCCTTGGGAACCCATCTGAGATAAAGCTGCACGGCATCCATTTTTTGATGTATCACGGTAGGAGCTTGGACGACGTGATAGCGAGAGTGCCGAACCTCAGTATGAGAACGCCAGAGAAGGCTATGGAGTATCTGCTCAAGTGCAGACATCTGGCGCCCGAATACGGAGCTAGGACCTCACTAGCGCCCGAGAATAGAGATCGACTCGTAATCGACCAGGTACCAGATGTCTTCCAAGCTGGCCATATTCATGTTGCTAGAAACTCAACATACAAAGGCACTATCGTAGTGAACTGTGGTGCTTGGCAAGATCAAACTGAGTACCAAAGAAGAATGGGAGTGGAACCCACACCGGGCATCATGCCCATCCTGAACCTTCAGACCATGAATATGAACCTTATCGACTTTGCAGGTGGCGAAGCCACTATCTCAATGAGCCAGTAGGCCTTCTGAGGGAACGGGGCACGTACCGGAATAGAGGATTGACTAAACCATCTTCAGATAAGGCCTCAATAACTGCTCTCTCTGTAACACCCAACCTCACTTTCTTTGTCCTTCCATATCTCCCAAAGTTAACGACTCTCGCATTGAGTATTCCCATAATGTCAAGCTCACTTACGAGTCCGCTGACTCGCCTTTGAGTTAGTGGATCGATTTTGATCTCTCGACATAGTTCTTGGTAGATGGCGTAGACATCCCCTGTTACTGCATCGTTCTGTGAATAGTTGCTGAATAGAAAGATGCTAAGCAGAACGAGCTTCAAGTGTAAAGGAAGCGAGGTTAAGACCTCAGTTGTTCTGTCGTGTTCAACCTTGTCTTGTGCGGCCCTAACATGCTCCTCCGTTACCTCCTCAACACCGCTTCGCTCTGCAAGTTCACCTGCAACACGCAGTAGGTCCAGTGCCCTCCGGGCGTCTCCGTGCTCACCAGCAGCGATCGCTGCGCAAAGTCTAATCGCAGACTCTTTGAGGTGTCCTTCGTGGAACGCTATCTTGGCTCTGGCATTCAGAATATTATGGAGCTCGTCAGCCAAGTATGGTTTGAATATAACCTCCTCTTCCCCCAGACAGCTAAGAACTCTCGGATCGAGAAACTCCTTGAAGTGCAGGTCGTTAGATACACCTACGAGGCCTACCCAGCAACCGTGTAGAGTTTCATTGATTCTAGTTAACTCGTATAGTAAACTGCTCTCCTCACGGTGCTTGACGAGTGTGTCTATTTCGTCAAGAATTATCAGAAGACAGAATCCTGATCGATCAACACCTTCCCTAAACCTGTCGAAGAGTTCGCCGACCGCCAAGCCGGTGAAGGGAACTTGAATGCTGATGGAACGACATATCTCCGCCAGCACTCTGTAGTTAGTTCCTGAGAGTCTACAATTGACGTATGATAGCCTTAGTTTGGCACCTAATTCATTCGCCTTGTTTCGCAGACTATCAAGAACATGCTGCACAACAGCGGTCTTGCCGGTTCCTGTTTTTCCATATATGAAAATATTAGAGATCTTGCAAAGGGTTAAAGCTGGGGCCAGTATCTTGCCCAAGCGGTGGACCTCGTTGTGTCGGTGAGGAAGATCTTTGGGAACGTAATCATGCCTGAGGACTTCCCGGTTTGAAAAGATCTTGCTTCCTGACAAGAACTTTTCAAAGATGCCTTCGAGAGCCTCAGAACTAGGCAAAACCACCCCACCACGAGACACCACTGGCAACTTCTCTACATTGATATTAAGAATTTCTGTACATCAAACCGAATAGAACACAGCGAAAAACTAAATATTTGCCGCCTACATTGTCCAAGCCACAACTTCGGAACTGATTAAATATTGGGCTGTTCAGGCTAGACCGAACCTAGTTACAGAGAATGTGATTGAAAATGAGAATCTATGATTTCGAGCAGGGTGATGGCAAGAATAAGAAGTTGCTGGGTGGGAAAGGCGCAGGACTTTGTGAGATGACGAGGATAGGACTGCCCGTTCCACCCGGTTTTGTCATCACAACCGAGGTCTGTCTTGAGTATTACAGAGGGGGCGAGAAATTACCGAAGGATTTGATGGACGAGGTAAGACAACATGTCACCACCATCGAGAATAAGGTTGGAAAGGGATTCGGTGACCCGAAGAATCCGCTACTTGTATCGGTGCGCTCTGGAGCCGCCCTCTCGATGCCTGGAATGATGGACACTATTCTCAACCTAGGACTCAATAGCGAGACTGTGGCTGGACTCGCTGAGCAGACCAGAGATGAAAGATTTTCTTACGACTGCTATCGGCGTTTCATCCAGCTCTTCTCGAAAATAGCTATGCAGGCCGATGGGGAAAAATTTGACGAGAAGTTTGAGCAGTACAAGGAAAGATACAAAGCGAAGTATGACACGGAACTCACCCCTGCGGCACTGAAAGAAATCACCAAAGAATTCAAGCAATTATGTAAAGAGGAGACTGGCAAAGACTTCCCGAATGAACCTTACAAGCAACTAGAGATGGCCATTGAAGCCGTCTTCCGTTCATGGATGGGAAAAAGGGCCGTCGACTACCGAAAGTTCAACAAGATAACTCCAGATATGGCAAGCGGAACAGCTGTAAATGTCCAAACCATGGTATTTGGCAATAGAGGTACAGACTCAGCAACAGGCGTGGCCTTCACACGCGACCCTGGGACAGGCGAGAACATCTTCTACGGGGAATACCTCACGAACGCTCAAGGAGAAGATGTTGTTGCCGGTATAAGGACGCCAAAGCCGATCATTGAAATGCGGAAGGAGTTGCCACAGAGTTATGAAGAACTCTGCAGGGTCAGAGAGATCCTAGAAAAGCACTACAAAGAGATCCAAGACTTCGAGTTCACGATAGAAAGAGGAAAACTCTACCTTCTCCAGACTAGAAATGGAAAGATGAACGCGCTCGCGACTATCAAAACATCTGTCGATATGTATAATGACGGCATCATCGCAAAGAATGAGGCACTCCTAAGAATCCGACCGGAACAAATCGAGCAACTTCTCCATAAGACTATTGATCCGAAATATGCAGCGAAACCTGTGGCTTCAGGACTAGCTGCCTCACCCGGCGCAGCATCTGGCAAGGTGGTATTTGATGCAGATACCGCTGCGGAACTCGGCGAGAGAGAGGAAAAAGTGATTCTCGTCAGGGAGGAAACGAAACCAGAGGACATCCATGGCTTCTTCGCCGCCCAAGGAGTACTGACCTCAAGGGGAGGAAAGACCTCACATGCCGCGGTTGTCGCAAGAGGAATGGGCAAACCCTGCGTTTCAGGTTGCGAACAAATTAAGATTGACAGTCACCTTAAACTCTTCAGCATCGGAGAACAGTCTGTCAAGGAAGGTGACATAATAACAGTTGACGGAAGCACCGGCTCCGTATACCTTGGCAGCGTTCCCACTATTGAGCCTGAATTACCAAAGGAGCTAACCCAAGTACTCCAATGGGCTGACGAAAGGCGAAAGCTGGGCGTCAGAGCTAACGCTGACACCCCGGAAGATGCGAAGAAAGCTAGAGAGTTCGGCGCGGAAGGAATAGGTCTCTGCAGAACGGAAAGGATGTTCAATGCAGTAGACAGGCTCCCAATAGTCCAGAGGATGATCTTGGCTGAAGATGATGAAGAGAAAAACGCAGCCTTGGCAACGTTACTTCCGATTCAGAGAAAGGATTTCATAGAGATCTTCAAGGCAATGAATGGTCTGCCTGTAACAGTTCGCCTTCTCGATCCACCGCTACATGAATTTCTTCCCTCAATGGAAGGCCTACTTCGCGAGATAGCGGACATGAAGATGAAGAACATGGACACCAGGGAGAAGGAAAATATCCTAAGGAAGGTTAAGGGGTTGGCCGAAGTCAATCCAATGATGGGCCACAGAGGAATCAGACTTGGGATTACAAATCCGGAAATTTATGAAATGCAGACTCGAGCAATAATAGAAGCAGTAGCTGAATTGATCAAGCAGGGATATGATGTCAAGCCGGAAATAATGATTCCGCAAGTCTCTCTCGCTTCAGAACTTAACGCCGTCAGGCAGAAACTGGAAAATGTCACCCGAGAAGTCATGGAGGAAAAAGGTGTCCGAGTCAAGTATAGTTTCGGAACAATGACAGAGGTTGTTCGAAGTTGTCTAACAGCTGATAAAATAGCTGGGTTTGCAGAGTTCTTCTCGTTCGGAACGAATGACCTAACACAGGGAACCTTCTCTTTCTCCAGGGAGGACGCTGAGAACAAGTTCCTGCCGAGATACCTTGCCGAGGGCATATTGATGAACAATCCATTTGAGACATTGGACAAAGATGGAGTAGGTAGGCTAATGCGGATAGCTATTGAAGATGGTAGAAAAGTTAGACCAGATCTTAAGGTTGGAATCTGTGGGGAGCATGGAGGTGATCCTGAGTCGGTCAGGTTCTGCAGTATGATCGGATTGGATTACGTCTCATGCTCAGTATATAGGGTTCCTATAGCGAGATTGGCTGCCGCACAAGAGGCGGCTAAGACAGTCGACCTGTAGAGGGGCCACTCACCCCCCATTTTCCACTGGAATGAATACTCTGTGTTTTGTTTGTTACTCTTTGTTATATGTTGAATATACTCCGGAGGTTAACACTAGCCTTTCGATATAATTGCTTTCTAGTCAAAAGAATAGTATCTAGTAGTACAATCATGTAGTCTAAGTGAGTTTCAATCCTCTCTATTCTTCTCCAGTGGAAATGCTGGGGCACGTGTCTGTGAATAGTAGTAAACAATATCAAAATCTCTAACCAAGTCGTGGTGATTAAGAATAATACTGCATATTTAGTTCACAATCTGTGAAACATTGGCCATACCCCCATTTTTCCTATGGAAGCCTGATTTTTCCACTGGAATGCTAAGCCTTCTTCACAGCCCACCCTCTTCTTACGGCAAAACAAATAAGTATGTTCACAAATATTGAATTTACTTGTGAACTGTCATCACGGAGGTGCCTAGTATGCCGGCGCATCGTGTCAAAGTTGAGTTCTATGACAAAGAAGGGATAAGGCACACTATGGCCATTGAAGGAAGCGTCACAAGAGAGAAGGTTGAGAAGGTTCTTGACTACATCGAGTTAATGGGTGGAGTGGAAGGGAATCTCCCAGGTAACAAGATCATCAATAGGTCTGCTCAGAACCGGTTCGAGAAGACCCTTTCCTTGGTGATGTCAAACTTCTCCAATAAATCATTCCTTTCGAAAGAAGTTCAACAAACATACAGATCCGTCTATGGTGAAGAAGTTCCCCTGAGCACTATCTCAACCTATCTCTCAAGACTTGTTGATAGAGGAGTACTCGCTAGGTCAGGCTCATCTTTCGAGTGGAGATATAACGTAAAATCCGTCGGATCCTTGGGTGCAACTCTTTAACGTGTTCAGGTAGTGTCTTCACTGGAAGAGATCTTACCCTTTCGCATGATCAGATTTGTCAACATTTCAACCAGCTCACTGGCCACATCATCTTCTATTCCCTTTTCTCCACCACTTCCTTCTCCTCTAAGTTCAGTGTAATTTTTCAATCGGTTCCCTACCTCCGTGAATGGTTCCAGTTGAGGTGTCTCAAGAAGACCCGTATAGCCTAGCAGGAGGACTGTGAATATGGCCTCTGTTACGTTCCTTCTTGCCTGACTTAGAGTTCTGTCAAATGATCCACGGCTGAGGAAGTCTCTGTCAGTCCTAAGCTTCGGCCTCTCTCTTGAGATGTCTCCTCTTTGAAGTGAACTCTCAGAAACGGAGTCTATCAGAAAACTCTCAAACTGTTTTCGTGTCATATTGCTGTTTTCAAGCAGTATTTTCAATATTCTGTCTTGAAGAGCCTCAAAAATTGATTCTTTGATAGACTCAAGCGGTGTTGTACGATCCTTTGAACTTCCCATCTTAATGCATACAATAATGTATTCCAAGGCCTATTTATCAGTGACAGTTGATGTTCAGTGCTGGCTGTCGCGGAGTATCAAATTCAACAGCATCAGCCTACGCCTTGAACAAAAATTGTATATTCTATGCGACTGTTCACGCGAAATATACAGAAAAAATTACAAAATTCAGATTTCATATGAGCGTCGTATCAGGGTGTCCAAGATCTCCGTTCTGAGATCTCGGATTGTTGGAATGAACGACCTGATCTTCCTTGGTTCGTCCAAATCAATCGTTACGGAGATTGTTTTCTCCTCGTAATACGGGGCCTTCGCCAAGACTTCACCATTCGGGCTTACAACCTGGCTGCCTCCCCAAAAATGTAATCCATCTTCGATGCCGACACGGTTAACGAAGACAAGGTAGGTTCCATTTTCGATAGCCCTTGCTTTTGTCAATGCCTCAAAGTATTCTTGGCGCGTGGATGGTGATGCGGAGATGCAGATCACAACATCAGAACCCTCAAGCGCTAGTACTCTGTAGATTTCTGGAAAATACAAGTCATAACAGATAGTCAGTCCAAATCTGCACTTCTTGTTTTCAAAGCATTTGATCTCGTTGCCAGAGCGAAAGTATATCTTCTCCTCGAAGACCGAATGAGTAGGTAAGTATAGTTTATTGTAATTCTCAACATCCCCGTTCTGATCGATCATTACTGAAGAGTTATAGATTACACCTTTTACTTGGCCCTCCACAGGCATACCAAAGATCATAGTCAAACTGTTTTCCTTCGCAACATCACAAAGGATTTTCACAGACGGTCCATTGAGGGGTTCGGCTAGCTGATAGAAGAGGTCTCGGCATACGTAACCAGTAAGGCACAACTCAGGGAAGATAAGGAAGTCGGAGTCATTCCGTCGGGCCTCAGATGAGATCTCCTTCATTACACGTAGATTATGAGCTTTGTCACAATTCTTCGGTGAGGTCTGCGCGAGGGTCAAAGCAAGGGCATTCATCGATGTCACCACACCTTAAGGCAACTAACACGGATTTTAAGAGTCTAGTTGCTCCAGCCGAACGTGAGTGTAATTCATTGGTTTATGTTAAGATATTGATGGATCGTCCCGATCGATTGACATACTTTAGAACAGCCCGGGCTAATTAGAGGTTATAGGGCAACCGGAAGTCATGGCCAACGGTCCTGAGAAGAAGCTTCGGCACGAGGGGGATTCGTCTTTTATGTTCTGTCAGGCGCCATCTTTCGTACACGCTCTTGACGAAGTCGTTGGAGAGCTGGAGTGCTTTAGCAATCTCATCAATTGTCCACCAGTGTTCGATGCCCCAAAGGATGAGGTCAAGCACATCATAATCAGCACCAAGTTCATTCCTCGCCTTCTGGTCAGGCCAGAGATCCGGTGACGGTGGCTTCGCTACTATTTCCCTAGGAATGCCCAAGCTGGTAGCGAGTTGCCGCACGGTTGTTTTATAGCAGTCTGCCAGCGGTTCTATGTCGCAAGCCCCGTCGCCGAATTTTGTGAAGTTTTCGGGGATAGGTCGACTAGGCCTATCCTATCCGAGCATCATCTCACTCTTGTCGGTTGTGCCGACGACGAGACGATTGAGGATATTCGAATAGTAGAAGAGGATCGATGCACGCACTCTCGCCTTAAGGTTACCATTGGCAACTTTATTCTTTAGGTCGTATACGCTGAGATTACTGTAGCCCCGAATAATCGACGTTATATCGACTATCTTGAAGTCGATGTCGAAGGCCTTAGCCACGCGTTCAGCGTCCTGGATATTGTTAGCATTGTAAGTCTCAGCCTCAGGCATACATAGACCAAGCACCGCGTTACGGTCACGGAAAGCTCTCGCACATAGGGCAGCTGCCACGCTAGAATCGAGTCCTCCCGACATGCCCAAAACAACACCCTTAACTGAGGCTGCCTTAGCGTAGTCTCCGAGGAAAGTTTCAAGACGACCTATAGCACCAGCGGGATCACTTACTCTTAAGAGGGTTGGCTCCAATCGCAGCAATTGTTTCTCCCTAAACAAATTCATGCAGGCAACCGACTTAGGTTTAACTAATTTGTCACCTTCACAAGGTGCCGATCACTCTAAGTGGGGAACAAACAACAAACTCAACACTTCCAAAGGGTTCGGGGAGAATGTCATGCCCCTCTCCGATTAGCTGAACTGAAGATCAGGCGACTAGACATATACTCGTTAATCTTTAAACAGAAGGGAGAATACCGAACACTGGCATGTTGTATATATTGAGTCAAAAATGAAGGTCAGGGGAGAATCAACTAATCTCTTGCGACTGGTGGCTGAATGCGGGAACAATGATAGGGCAACAAGTATAATAACAGAAGTGACAGACATCTGGCTTAAGAGGTCTCAGCTTCAAACCTCAGAGGTTTAGGAACACAGATGGGCAGAAGAAGACGAAGAGTAGTGAAGATAGTCAAGAAGAGGCTACCTACAGTATTCACATGTCCAGCATGTGGCGAAGAATCTGTCAAAGTTGTCATGAAGAGCGGCTCGGGTGCAGCGGTGATTCAATGTGGATCATGTCGGATCAAAGAGGAGCTGACTGTACCGCCAACATCTGGGCCGGTTGATGCATACTGCATATTCACCGACCGGTACTATGGAGGGCAATCGACAAGAGGAGAAGAGGAAGGTCAGAATAATCCTTAACATAAACCAGTCACGATTTAAAGAGAAGTTTTGGCGCGTCTCTTAAGGAATGTGACATATTCAAGCTTACGGTATTAGCCCCTTCTAGACAGTCCAGCGCATAAGATGGATCGAGTAGAATCCTATGATAGGTGCTGGGGAGCTAGCGCTAATCATTCTCGTGGCGATTCTACTATTTACGCCGGAGCTTTTAGCTCGGCGGCGAAACGATTCGGCTTACCGTCTGTGGTCATATGTCATAGTGATGCTGCTGTTGTTAACAGTAGTCGCTTTGTCAAGACTTGTCTTTCGGCTTCTGAGCGTGATGGCGGCACTAACAATTCTAGCGGTAGTATTTGCCCTTACGACTATCAAATACTTGACGCACAGAATGAGCGGAACATGAGTCAGACTAACATTGTAATTCTCCTTTGTGTATTGGTCAGCCTTTTCGTCTGGGGAGCCGACGCTCAGGTAGTTGCACTAATCGCTTTCAGTACTGAGGGTTTCTTCGCAGGGAGGATCTGGACCCCAGCAACAACTCTTCTCGTTCACGCCACACCCCTCCACCTCTTGGGCAATATGTTATTCCTATTCGTCTTCGGCAACACTTTGGAGAACGCAGTAAACGGCAGGAACTTGTTGCTGGTCTTCCTCGCAGGTGGCGTTGCAACATCGCTCTTGAGCATACCCTTCTACCCTGCCGACACACTGCTGGTTGGAGCTTCCGGTGCCATTTTTACACTTGCAGCTACGGTCATGCTCATTAGGCCGCTCAAGTTCTCTTGGCTGTTTCTTCTTCCGGTGGGACTAGTAGCCATCCTCTATTTCCTTTACAATATCTTGGCAGTTTACTACGGATTCTCAGGCGGCGTGGCCTACATCTCTCACATTATAGGTTTCCTTATCGGTCTCCCCTTCGGCATAGCTTGGAGTCAAAAGTGGATGCGAAACCTCGCGCTCACACTAGGCTTGTTGGCAATATATCTAATAGTGATAGCCATCTTAGCACCGGCCATAATCGACATTACAAAGAGGATACTGCCAAACCTTTGAAATTCAGGTTTTCCTGAGATCAAGTGAGTTTGCCGATCAGTGCCAAGATGCCACCAATCAGCACCAGTGCTCCCCCTACTCCGCCTGCCACGATGCTGACGACTATCAGAACGATCGCCCATGCGGGACTGTGGATTCTCCGCGAACTCACGAGTGCAATTACCCCGCAAGCAATATTGATGACGTAGTCTCCACTCAGGCCTATTACCAGCGGGAAAATATACCTAGACGGTATCAATGAGTAGAACGGTATAATCACATCCGCTATTCCTACCAATAGTAACAGGTTGACAATAATCAGGGTAAGTGCACCCACAACACCAAGCGCGAATGCGGACTCAAAAATGTGCGAGCGAACCATAAACATTCACGGTCGATTGGTCAAAACGATACTTCAAAAAGGTTGCATGCATTTCTCGTTGTGGCATCCGCCAGCTGATCGACGGCTATGCCCTTGATCTCTGCTGTTGCATCCAGCACCTTGGTAACATCGCTTGGCTCACTTGGCACACCACGATACCTCACAGGAGTGTCCGTTTCCAGCAGTATGGATTCGACGGGTGCAGTTTTGATAGCGTCTCTATGTCTTAAGCTGTATTCAACTGCTGGTGTTGCAGATATAAAGTAACCATTGTCAAGCACTTTCTTTAAAGTATCAAGAGGACCGCTATACCAGTGGAAGACGGCCTTGCGAATATTATTTTCCTGAACAGATGAGAGGACATCATCCCATGCACCTCGAGAGTGCAACACTACAGCCTTTTCATGCTTCTTTGCTATCTGCAACATGTTCTCGAACATTTTTCTCTGCCGACCTCTATCCACATCATATTTGTAGTCCAGTCCTATCTCACCAATGGCCACGCACCTGCTCGCGTGCCTTTCTATGAAGTTGATCGCTTCTCGTGACTCCGTCTCTGCCTCCTGTGGGTGTATACCAATCGCTGCGTATACTAAATCACTGAATTTTTCCGCTAGGCTGAGGACCTTTTCGTTTGCCTTAGTGCTTGAGCCAACAGCAACTATGGCCACTAACTCTTTTGCTTCGGCCCTTTCCAGAGCCCCCTCAATGTCTGTCAGTTCCTCTAGGTGGGCGTGAGTGTCAACCAGTCTCATACGGGTTACCTAGCGAGGATTTGAAGAGCGGCTGAGGAGTCTTGTCTGAGTTCATCTTCCGAGCCGACACCGATCATGCAACATGGAATCCTCAACTCGCTATAAACGTATTCAAGGGCTGGCTTAGGCGAGATCCTTCCGCCAGCAAAGGGCTTGATGGCAATTACTGGCTTTCTTGACTGTCTTATGGCGCTCTCGCTTAACTTCTGCGTGGGAAACATCATCACCCCCAGTTTGTTGGCTGGGGTCACATATGCATGGAATTCAACCTCTGAGCGCTCTAAGATCAGTATTGCCGAGCCAGCATGGTGACAGCCACATAGGCATCTGTATCCATATTCGACAGCAATCCAATCAACTAGGTCACCAAGAAGATCCAAACGCTTACCCATACAGAGGAAGTCTGTTTCTGATCCTAACTCAACAAATAGTACACGCAGATTCTCCAGTTTAGCTAGTGCTTCCTTGACTCTTTCATAGTCTACTGTAAGAGTCGGAAGTTCTTGGTCATATGGACTGGAATCTCTCAATCTCTCAAGGAATCTGGACTTCCAGTTCTCCCTCGCTTGGAGAACTGGATCACTGAGATATCTCTTTAGGAGTTCCTCTTCGCCGTGCTCCTTCTCAATCCTGTAATAGGTGAGCCATCGTCTGTAGTCATCAACCGGCTTACCGCTTATCAGGAGGGGGATCCTCAAGCACACTATCAGGCCGATCTCAACTTGGAGTCTCTGTGACACCTCCTGGATGGCTCCAAGAAACCTAACCGCGGACTCACCGTCGAGCTTGGTCGGCGCGCTCGTGACAGTTATGCCATATTCCGCTACCGCCTTCTCCAGGATGGTTACAATGTTTCTTTTGTCGGAAAATTTCCTGTAGTATTCAGAATTCTTAAGGGGTCCTTGGTACGATTCCCCCATGAAAGGCAGATGCCCAAGGATTAATCTCGGCACTTTTATGTTACCGACACTAATCATTGGAACCAAGGAGGCAGCATCATAGGTCTTCATGATTCCTCTCCAACGAATTACAATTAACTGCCATAAATTGGCTGGTGTGGCTAAACTTGAATCTAAGGGAGATATACATTAGATCTTGGAGTAGAACCTCTTGAGCTCCATTCCGCTGTCATATCAAGATTACATGGCTGGGCTGGAGAAGCGGTTTAAAGAAGTTTCCTCAATCGCCCAAAGAGCACGCTCCTTAGGTTATGACCCGTCGACTGAACTAGAGTCCTACGTCGCAGCAGACCTGGCTGAACGAGTGGAAAAGTCTGTTGCACTTACCGGCGTAGCGTCTAGGATCAGGGAATTAACCAAGAGTATGCCGAGGGAAGAGGTTGCCTTCAAGATAGCTGAAGAGATAGCCCAGACTTTCAGCAAAGTGGGAGAGGAAACGGCTTCGGATCGAGCTGTTAGGGTAGCGTTGGCAATACTGGGTGAGGGCGTAACAATAGCGCCTATACAGGGGATTTCCAATGTCAGGGTGAAGACTAACCCAGACCACACAAAGTATCTTGCAGTATACTTTGCCGGCCCCATACGGTCGGCTGGCGGAACCGATATGGCGCTAATACTTGTCATAGCAGATTACGTTCAGCGCCTCATGGGCTTAGACAGATACAAGGCAACAGAGGTTGAGGCGAGAAGATTCGTAGAGGAACTGCGACTCTACGAGAGAGAGGTGTCAAGGTTCCAGTACAAAGTCTCAGACACAGAACTGTTCAATGTCATTATGAACCTCCCTGTTGAAGTCAACGGAGTCCAGACCGATCAGGTTGAAGTCGCATCCTTCAGAAACCTACCCAGAATTGAAACCAACGGCGTTCGCGGTGGGGCCCTTCGAGTTATTAACGATGGTCTAATAGGTCGAACTCAGAAAGTGACGAAGATAGTCGAGAAACTGGGCATTAGTGGATGGAGTTGGCTGAAGGACCTCAGACCGCACACTACAGAACTCGAAGAAGCTCATGATTTCATGTACCTCGAAGATGTCGTGGGTGGCAGACCGATCTTCTCTTTACCAGCAGCCCCAGGAGGATTCAGGCTAAGATATGGTAGATCAAGGAATACCGGACTCACAGCGTTAGGCATCCACCCATCAACTATGCGTATCCTCAGAGACTTTATCGCTACAGGCACACAGCTACGCATAGAAAAGCCAGGCAAGGCTGGAATCGTCGCGCCAGTAGACTCCATCGAGCCACCCATAGTGAAGCTATCTGACGGCTCGGTTAAGCGAATAGACAATCCACAGGTCGCTGAGAAAGCGGTGGAATCCACCACAGATGTACTATTCCTAGGTGATATTCTAGTTTCATTCGGCGAGTTTATCGAGAACAATAAGCCCCTCTCACCATCGGGCTTTGTCGAGGAATGGTGGAGTGAACTTCTACATCAAGCGATTCAGAACAAATATGGCACTATCGCAGATGCTTCCAGCGACATAGGAGTAGCCATCGAAAGGTTAGATTCATTTCTTGCCACTCCGCTTGAGAATATTCCCAATCCAGATGAAGCGTTGAAGATCTCAAGAAAACTCAAGGTCCCGCTTCATCCTAAGTATACTCACTTCTGGAACAATCTCAGCATAAATGAAGCGAGTAAACTGAGAGATGGGCTACTCAGCTCATTCCCAAAAATTGACGGTTCACAAAAGATGATACTGACTAACTTGGACGCTGAAACTAAGAGGTTGCTCGAAAGACTCTGTATCCCGCACGAAGTTGAAGGCACTGGAGTCATCATTCCGGATGCCAGTATACTGTATGAAACCTTAGGACTAAATGGCGCGTGGAACCCGCCCAAGGAGGCGATGTCCACCGTTGAGTTCATCTCTGAAGCCTCCGGGATTCTGATCCACGAAAAAGCTGCGACCTTTGTAGGGGCTAGGATGGGCCGACCTGAGAAGGCTAAGCCTAGGGAGATGAAGCCTATTGTTCACTGTCTTTTCCCAGTAGGTCTGACTGGCGGGCCCAGAAGGAATATTATCGAAGCGGCCAAAATTAACAACATTGTGTCAATAGATGTGGAGAAGAGGTTATGCCGACGCTGCAAAGAATTTACACATATGAGTCTTTGCCCTAGATGCGGTTCAACTACAGTTCCCATTCGAACATGCCCAAGGTGCGGGCGGGATTATGAAAATCAAGACTGTCCCTTATGCAGGATCCCAACAGTCACGCATGAAAAGAGACCTGTAAACATTAGGATGTTTCTTGAATCGGCTACCAAGAGAGTTGGAATGACAAGTCCACCTGATGTTGTCAAGTGCGTCCGCGGAATGACAAGTGACAGTAAGAAGCCTGAGCCGCTCGAGAAAGGGTTATTGCGCGCGAAGCATGGCTTGTCAATGTTCAAGGATGGAACGATCAGGTTTGATGCTACAAACGGACCGTTAACACATTTCAAGCCTTCAGAGATCGGCTTATCTCTTGAAAAAGCGAATGCGCTTGGATATGACCGCGACGCATTTGGCCTGCCAATAATGAGTCCAAACCAATTGTGTGCCTTGAGAATACAAGACATAATTGTTCCGGAGAGTTGCGCTGAGTACTTTGTTAGAGTTGCCTCATTCATAGATGAGTTGCTTGAGAAGCTTTACGGAATCTCGCGATACTACAATGTCAAG
>JAUQYT010000279.1 GCA_030587605.1 Candidatus Njordarchaeum guaymasense | reverse complement strand
GAAGTCTCCCTGTCCAGGAATGGGCTCCTCCCTTAGCCACTTGTGAACAGTGATCCAAGACTCAACAGACTGCCACAAATGTTGGTAATCTTTCTGTCCTGTTATCACTTGATTCCTTACGATTCAAGGACGACCTGGATGGCATCGTTAAGAGCATAGAACGTAGTCGCGACCCAAAGGGCAAGCCTTAGCGGATGAGAGGCCTCCCACGCCCGAAGAGCTTGCGAAGATGTTCAATGCGGCAGACCTGAGGGCCAAGGTCGCATGTTCTCTTGTCGCTTTCTCTGGCCTAAGGCTTGAAGTATTGGGCGACTTCCTGGGCGACGACGGTTTGCAGATACGCGACTTTCCGGAGATGGTCATCGAAGACGGCGTTGTGGATTTCAAGAACATACCGACAACGGTCATCGTCCGGAAAACTTTGTCCAAGACCAAGAATCAATTTTTCACTTTTCTCTGCAGCGAGAGATGCGGCTACCTCAAACAATACTTAGAATGGCGCTTAAGGAGGGGTGAGAACCTTCAGCCGAAATCTGCTCTGATAACTCCTTTCACGGCAAAATTGGCTGGCCAACATATACGGACAATAAACATAGGGGATCTGATGAGAAAGCCAATCAGGAACGCGGGCTTCCAGTGGAGACCATACGTTTTCAGGAGATACTTTGATACTAGGCTGATGATAGCCGAATCAGACGGTTTGATAATCAGAGATTGGCGCGTGTTCTGGATGGGGCACAAAGGAGACATGGAAGCAACCTACACTGTAAGCAAACGACTGTCTGAAGACGTGATCGAGAAGATGAGGGAAGCGTATGCAAAAGCTGCGGAGAAATACCTGATGACAACGAAAAAGGAGGGCATGACACAGGACCAGGTCATCAAGACATTTAACGAGCAATTCTTGAGGATGGCAGGTTACTCCGATGAAGAACTAAGTCAATTGGGAAACATCGGAGAATTGACTCCACAACAGATTCAGGATCTCATTCAAAAGAAGTCTATGCAAGCTCTCGGACTCAATGGAGCTAGCAAACAGAAGATAGTTCCCATGGATGAAGTTAAGAATTGGATAGTTCAAGGTTGGGAATTCGTCACAACGCTACCAACAAATGAAGCGATAATCAAACTGCCTGCGACCGATTAAGGAAATTTGTATTTTCTAGCTTACTATCCTCCTTTTATAAATCAGCGACAACAATCTTGATTCGTGGTTAATCTGGATAAAGAGTCAATCTTATTCTGGTCTCGCAAGTACGATCAAGAAGAGGTCTAATAAAGCACTGGTTTAGAAAAAGACCTAGGTGATAGGCTCAGGAGTACTAAAGAGCTTACTAAAGACGAATTGATCCAGATTATAGAATGGAAATATCAGGGGAGATTGCTTGGCAGAAGAAGAAAAAGGATTCTGAAACTGATTTCAGATGTAGACGACCATTTCATTAGAAAGATGATCAAAGAATCATTGGGTGAACAGGATGATAGGCTCAGAATAAAGAAGCTAATTGGCCGTTTCGGCGGTATTCCCGGAATTGGTCTCGCCTTTGCAAGTGTAATCTTGATTTTCACCTTTTCCTTTCCCAGAACTTCGATTTTCTTTTCTAGATGCTGTTACGAGGTTGTTGGGACCAGAGCTTTCCAAACTGGGTCCCAAGTTGCCAGTCGGCTACTCGCTCTTTCATCTCGCAGATATCGGAGATCCGTTCATCATCGCTTGGAGAAATTTTTACTTAAGCTAATGAAGGACAGGGAGTCGCCAAGGACAACTTTTTACGAAGCCTTTAACGCTCTGTTGAATGAGCATGAAAAGGGAGAGTAATGATGTATAGGCGTAAGAAAATTTTAGAGTGTTGGGTAAGGGGTCGTCCTGGTCGTCAACTAGGATGGAAACATCTAATTATAGAAACGGTGAAAGAAAAGTTTTCCAAGGATTTCTATCCACTTCCCGCGGTCTCCTTAGAACTTGATTTTTACATCCGGGACTGTGAGACAAATGATATAGATAACCTTACAAAACCCGTGATGGACGCCCTAAAGGTTGCTGGGCTATTCGAGGATGATAACGCCGTGTACCACTTAGAAGCGATGAAGGAGGAGAAGCTAGGTGAAGAGGGCGTGAAGATTCAAGCTTGGGAATGGGTTCTTGGCTTGGAACGCATGAGTTTGGAGCCTATCCGAAAAGCCCAGTCGCGCGGTATATGATATATGCGCATGCAAGGTGTAGCATGGCGAGGTAGTCCTCAACTTTCTTCTCCCATCGGATCTTCAACAAAATCGCAAAACAATTGTCAAGATACGCGTCAAGTTCTACTGTCGAGTTATAGGGCAATTCAAGCTAGCTTGGCGATTCTGATTGACCATTGTGAAAATGATCGAGTCCTGCAAGATATTCATTAAATGAGCATTACAGCCAGTCCCGGTACTGCGCTCAGTGAGACATATTAACTTCGGAGGGGTTTCCTTCAATTATGGTACAACAGGAGCGCTTCAGCAGAAAACTTCTCGGCATTGTGCTTGCCGCTCTGGCCACGGGTGGCGTTGGGATCTTCGGGGTTTATCCCGTACTCCAAAGACCCATTGTGGATGCAAAGATCGAGCCAGCGCAACAGATTATTGCAAAGCCTGGAGAACCGGCCAACATCACACTGTTGACAAGAAATAGGGGTAAAACCGATGCCTTACTGGTAGTTCACGTAAGTGTGGAAAGTCTTGAGACTGCTCTGCCAAAATATGATTATTATTTCTGGAAACCGAAAGAACCAGAAAAGGTTGCTGTCTTCGTTGAACATGAAAGATGGGGTTGGGTTTGGAATCAGACAATCCCATACGTTAACATTGAAACGCGAGACCGGATTGATCTTCCCCCGATAACCATCGCTGGCATAGTCATCCCTGCTAGGGTCGGCTGCTCGCTCTTAAGGCCAACTGAGGAGGACAAGCAAAGACATGGCAGAAAAAGCACGTAGCTTAATAAGATATGGGAACCAAGAAGCAAAGGTTCCGGCGACCTGCATAATCGATAAGAAGGGCATCCCCTACTGATTTTCTGCTTCTGCCTACTGCAGTGATGTTAGCCAGAGAAACCAAAGCATACTCACGGAACTCTTCTATTCTTCCCCGAACCCGAGAAAATCTACTACCTTATTTTGGATAACACTTCGTCGGCCAGAGAACTCAAGTGCCTGAGGAAAGCTTTAAGTCATTTCCCTTTCCTAGGAGGTGGCCACTTGTCGTTATCTTCTGGAAACTTCATAATATCAACTCAGCAATATACGTATAACGCAGAACGATATGAACTTATACATGTGACTTGGTTTTGTCGGGCTCTAACAACAGAAAAGATTTGGTCAATCTATACTTACTGCGTTCCCTAAATGACAGTGCAATTCGAATCTACTATACCTACGAATTTCTGAGCAAGCTTCTTCGAAGCCAGGAGAAGAGTTTGCTTGAGGAAATATCGGTTCCGGCAGGAATCGTCGCATCAGTCATCAGCATTTTGGCCTTTATTCAAACTCCGGGTTCTCGCGATCTGGTTATGGCAGCATACGGAGTCGCGATGGCTATACTCGTGGTAGCACCTTTACTGGAACGGAAGTTAAGGAAGAAAAACGGACTCAGCGACGTAACGTACTTGGCCATTTACCTTGATGAAGTGACAAAGTATACCAGGGAAATAAAACTGGCGGAGCGATACAATGAATCTGCCACGGAAGCAAAAGAGTTCATAGACGATACGAAGGACGCAATTAGATGCACGTTGCCGTATTTGCGGCGGAAAATAAAGAACCTTCGTGAAGCAGGACGTTACCCCAAATGCTTAGAGGAAATAGGAAGAAGCGAGCATTGGTTGCAAACTCTCCAGAGTCATGTCAAATCTGTCGTCGGCGAGAGTTTTTTGGAGGAAGCGCATCATGAAGAACGAAAATAGCAATGAAAAGATACCCACACCGCGAGCAAAGAAGAAAAAGAAAAAGTAGGATTTCAGATTGAAAGCTCGTCTTCTGCTCTTCTCCAAGGCTCTGAGCCAAGGCCTCTAGGTGCAGTTTTTCTTCTCAGATGCGGGGCACGCAAGCGTGGAAGATTCAATCAACTGCTCTGCTTGCTCGGGGCGCTTTTTCTCGCTTGAATTATTAAAATCAGAGAATTCTACTAATCGCGTATGGTGACAGTATAGACGGCTTCTCTGACGCTCTTCTGGTCCCAGGGTCTCTTATAGAGCATTCTAATCACTGCTTGTCCTTTTCTACGAGCTACGAATCTAAAGAGCTGTCTGCCACCGCTACCCATCCTATCAAGGACACTCTTGTAAGTTGTACCTAAGAGATCCAAGAGTGTCTTGTCGTACTCGGGCTCCCACTTGTATCCCGTAGTTGGGTTAGATGGCAAGTCGAGTACGAAATCGCTTCCAACCTTCACGGCGAGCTTTTGTTCTTGCTCCATTTCTTTGATCTTCAATTCTAGATTTACAACACTTGAAGATAAACGTTGTATCTATCTAAGTTGTCACGCCATACATGGGGTAAGGGTTGAGCATGTTACAGTCATTATACCTTATCCTGAAAAACCCGCTTTCTCCCCAGCCTGTTCCCCAGCTATTCTTGCAAATCCAAAACCTTCCGATCTCGTCATAACCAATCACCGCTATAGCATGCCCACCGAGCTTTTCCCCCCAAACATGTCCATAGATTCCTCCACGGTAATACCGAAAGTCGTCGTATACATCCATCCCTGCAACAAGCGGCCCCTTATTGCACAACCAATTTCTCGCATCATCGTAATTTCTCAAAGAGTTCCAATCAGTGATTTTCCTAAGATATCGCTGCCAATCAGCACAGCGGTTTGAGCACGGTTGTTGGACGGCAGGAGTAGGGTATGGGAAGCACGGTTCATTGGTAGTACCTGTGCCCTTCAAGAAGTCTAGAGCATCATCGACCTCCCACCCAGTATCGCAATCGCCGCCCCCACAAAAGAACAAGAAGGCCTCAGAAAGATCGCCCCAGACATCAGATCTATTGCTGTCGATGGCTGCCTGAGCTTCCATTACAGCGACTGAGGCAAAGGATACGCAAGAACCACATTCACCCTGATCTTTTATTGAGGTGATCCAGTTCTGCCCCTTCTCGTTACGCCAGTCAAGTTTCGGTGGACACTTTTTGGCTAGAACCTCAGCCATCATGACGTAAACTCGCCGATGCGCTGCAAGTAGTGGCTCCTTCTTGAAGGCCAAACCCAATTTCCGTACGGCAACCTCGAGTGTCAACTTAGAGACGCTAGTCTCCCCTGGCTGCCAATCGTACTTCTTCTCTCGAATCAGTTTCGTAAGAAGTTCTATTGTTAGCGCGGAAGAAGACATGGCCTTTGAAGATGTAACTCATTCGCTCAAGTATTTATCGTTTCCTCGCGGTCTGCCAAGTAATTCTTTTATACCCATTGTAGTGCCGTTTGACTGCCCACTTCGGAAAATGTTCACTCGATTCAGAATAGCACCTTCAATCCAGTCTTATCGTAGATCTCCTCCAGCTTCTCAGGCGAAAAATCCGTGCAGTGGCGTGCTAAGACGCTTCTGGGCACTCTGCCGCAGAAAGCATCCACGTAGCTTTTCGCACAGAACCACTCTCATAAGAGTTGTGGGATAATACCGATTTCAGTTCTTTTGGAGCCTTTGGGCAATGAGTTGAACCCGTTCGATATCACTGGTAAGTTTCCCGATTGTTTATTATTTAAATACGAACCTCCATGTAACGATAGCGTGAAGTACCGACAAATGACGACTTCGATAACGATAGGCACTTTCAATCTTGAGAACCTCTTCCTGAGGTACAAGTTCTTTTATCCTACAAGAAAAAAGAAGGGGGAGACTGAGGAGGAAGCGAAGAAGAGGGAAGAAAAGGAGAGCAAGAAGTTACAAGAGTTCAGAGAGAAAGGTGGATACATGGAGAACTTACAGAGGGTTCTAGAAGACAAGAAGGAGATCAAATCTGGCCAGACGAGCAACACGGCGAAAGTCATCCTTGCTCACAAGCCGGACATAATGGCACTGCAAGAAGTTGAAGACATGGAGGCTCTCAAGAAGTTCAACTCCCAGTATCTGAAGTCATACTACGACTACAGAATATTGATTGATGGCAATGATCCAAGAATGATCGATGTGTGTGTTTTGAGCAAGCATCCCATAACTTACGTGAGGACGAACATTCACGTTCCTGATCCCATTACCAAGAAAGAGCTCTTTTCGAGAGATTGTCTTGAAGTCGGAATCGGTTTGAAGGAAAGGGGCGATACAGCTCTTACACTGTTTGTTAATCACTTCAAGTCACAGCTTGGTAAGACCGCTGAGGAGAGACAAAGAGCCAAGGAAAAGCGTGGCAGACAAGCTGAGTGGGTCGCCAACATGCTGATGAAAAGATATGGTCCAGATCTGCGTGGCGGAGATTTCGTAGTCCTTGGCGACTTCAACGCTCATTACGACGCTGAGGAACTCCAATCTCTCCTACAGTTGCACGGTCTCGAGAACATCGTACAGACTAGAACACTGAAAATTCCTGGCCAAGATGTTGTCGCCGAAGCCGATAGGTGGACTCATTACCTTGAGGATGAAAAGAAAACTTCTCAGCTTGACTACATTCTGCTTTCACCGACTCTTGCCGAAAAGAGCGCACAAGAAGAAGTGATAATCGAGAAACGGGGTCTGGCTAATTATGTCAAGCAGTATACTGGAGAGCGATTTCCGAAAGTAGGTCCAAGAGATAGCGAAGCCTCAGATCATTGCGCCATATTCACTACTTTACAGCTTTGATCAAAAGGCTAGCAGCTGGATATCATGGGTAAGTTTCCCGGTTCGGCTCTTCAGTCAAGATGAATGTGTCTTCACCTATTCTTGGCTTTCTTGTTCGTCGCTTAAGTCTTCCTTAAATCAGGTCTTTGTGATAACATCGGAGCTTCGCTTCCCAATACATTAATCTCCACGTTCGAACTGTTCTCTTTCGTGGTTTGTCTACCATGCCTGAATATCCTGAGAGCTACTACGAACTCGACATCAGGTACGACCCGGATCCGCAACCGATAAAGTGCTGGGGCTGCGTCAAACCAGCGACGGAGGGGAAATGCAGCGTCGTCCGGCTACGCGCCAACAAGCCTTTCACGCTTGGAGTAGAGTTGAACCTGCCTGGGGAAGTTAAAAAGTCCGAGACATTTTACCTGCTGTTGCTGAACATGACCTGCCCTGACGTGCCTGCTCCGACAATGGTCAGGCCGGGTCTCTTCAAAGCTCCCGAAAGAATGATTAGGCCAGAGGACGTTTCAGGCAAGATATCTGTGTACGTGAATAGGACGGATTTTCCGGACAAGAACCCGATTGCCACTCATAGCGTTTTACTTGACAAAGCAGTACCTTGCAGCGACAAGTACGATCTAGTGCTTACGGATGATCCTAGAGGTCAGCTCTTGAAATGGCATCAGACTAACACAATCGAGATAGTGAACGAGAGCAAGTACGACATTGTTTGCGGGAGCATTGAGTGGTACATCACCTACAAGACTGTTAAGTAGCATGGGGTTATCGTCTCTTTAAGCGGCCAATAAGAAACGCAACACATTAACAGCTCGTAGTTTACGGCTAATCAAGAGAGATTTGAAAACTTTCAAGAAAAACACTATGACTCTTCATCGGTTCAAGTTGCTGTCTTTCTCTCCATCTAATGGCCTGATTTCTCCTCATCGGATGGCATCTGCGCAGAAACGAATCACATAGCTATTATAGCCCCGCAATCAAACAAAAACGTCCGAAGTACCCGTTTTTTCGTCAAGTCTCTAGAAGTGACCAGCATCTAGGGTTCAACTTCAAGTGTCCTGACATTGCATTCGCTGCTTCATCATATCGGCTGTTTCGCAATCCCTTCGTAGAGACTGAAGAAGCTGAACCTTAAACAGGTTGTTTACGAAACGATCAAAGAGCTGGAACTTCACGAGAAG
>JAUQYT010000229.1 GCA_030587605.1 Candidatus Njordarchaeum guaymasense | reverse complement strand
TTAAGTTCTTTTTCAAGAAGTACCTTTGGAATGATTCGGTGTTTTGCACGAAGATCGGCTTCTCTGCGAGTTAGTTCATCTATTAATAGCGACAATCTAAATCCCATGTTATTTGGTTTTTTCACATTTATTACTTTTTATCTCTTTCGTATAGAAACTTATTTGTTACAAGAATTTTGGTACTTAATATCTATGTCAGGTCACGGTGGATGCAGAGAACAAACGGAATGCTACCGTACTAGTCAAAACCAAAGGGCCACGCATCTCTGAACACTTCGTCGGAAAACTTAGCTTCATGCACTAGCAACTACATTTTTACGATTTGAGCGTGAGGAACACCCGAAATACTTATTGTCGCCTCAGGATGTACGAACCCTCTTTCTATCGCTTTCCTGACGATGTTCCGCCCAATCATGTTGACGATAGTAGACTGATCTATAAGCTTTACAGCCTCGTCGACATCCATCTTTATGCCTTTATAGAACTGCTCCTGAACATCGAAGACCATTCTTCCATCCTGCAGCGTCCTGCCTAAGAGCTCAACGTCACAGATGGCTAGTAGAACGTGTCCGCCCCATCTTCTTATGTTAACGTAAACATCCACGACTGTGCACTTCTAGACTGGCCTTGTTGAGGACCTTGCTCCGCAAGCGTCGCAAATTAGGAAGTATAACCGTTTCTCCTTGACTATCTTCGTGTCTGGACGTTTACAGACAGGGCACATGACAAAATCATTGACGTAACGCTTAGTCAGATGCGTGAAAGTCTCTCTGTCGAATCTTCCCTGGAAGATTGCTCTTGAGCCGTCAATCGTTGCGGCTGTTGCCATCTCCTTGGACAAAAACCGCAAGACGTGAAGCTGATCTCTATTTAAGACGTCACATATGTCCTTAAAGTTGTGGAGCACAGTCCTAGGACCGTAGACCGTGCAATTGGGTCTTGGAATCTCGAAGCGTTTGCCTTCAGATACCTCTGTTGGTAGCTGAGAGTAAGCTTCTTCCAACATCTTCTCATAGTCCATGGTTAACTCCCGGCCAGATTTTCAGTTCAAGCTATAGGAATTTCCGCTTAAATATTTGATCCCGATTAGGTATGGCATCTTTGGTCCGTCCTTCCTTAGGTAGATTTCAACGTGCCCTAACGCATTAGGTAAACCCAATTAGACGGACCCCTGCGAGATAGATGTCTTTCACCACGCACTGATTTCTCACCCCAGGAGGAGAAGAAAGCGACTGAGGTCAATAGCAAGTGACGGATGTTACAGGGCTTTGGGTTTTGTGTGTTACTTATCTTTTGATTGTTTAGTAACACTACCCTTAGATTCCAGATTTTGCTTCAATATGCTTGAGGCTGAGTATCCGAAGGTAACTGGATGGCGAGCAAAGCGGATCTTGAAAGGAAAGACGAAGGTAATAACATTATCAAGGTCAGGTGTCCTGTTTGTGGGATTCTACTTACATACATCAATCCGAGTGATCAAAGGTTGGTTCGGAGAAGCTTCCACTGCAAGAAGTGTGGGAATCAGTTACTCGTCCTGGTCAATCCTGTCCTAGTCCAGCAATCAATATCTAGTTCCGAATGACGATCATATTTGACTGTTGCGCGGCTGCGATCACGAGAAGCATCGGAGAAGGCCGGTCACTGCCCAAAGAAGAAACAGGGCGAACCATATCTGCAATATACATAAATGGTAGAATGTTTAGCGGTTCCAGACTTGTCTGCTGAACTAAGTCTCTGGAAATGACGCTCTGTTTATCTGGCCTTAAAGCTGAACTCGCAGTATTGATCTCTTTTGGCCTCGCAGTTTGTCGCAGAAACCTGCCAGTCTTTACCCGTCATTTCGCTGAAGAGAACCCCCTAGGTATCCAGTCATGAAGTGGCATTGTGAACTTTCTCTCTTCCCGTAAGTCTTCAAAACGGCCTCAGCTTCAAAACAATTCCTGAAGATGACCCTACCTTCATCATTCTTAAGGCTGACATCAACTACTTTGCCCCAGCCTACAGTTGAGTAGGTAGCTGGAAACAGCAGAAGAACAGTCTCACTTTGATATCAGAAAGTCAAGCAAGAAAAGAATCAATCGGCTGGTCTAGTTTCGCGCGATCTTCTTTCTGAATGTGTGCGCAGTGTTTCTCAGTATTCGGTGAAGGTTGCGTATCTAGGAAAGAATCCTATAAACTTGGTCTCCTTCTCGCACTCTTTCCTTCACTTTCAATCCTATGCTTTGTCCACGTTCGGCAACTGTAACATTCTCATGTTCGATCTGCATCGACTCGATTGCCTGCTCAAAGTTTGTTGTTGAACCTCTAATCAGGATTCGGTCGCCGACTGAAACTCTATCGCTTAACTGAACTACCGCCACATTTATCCGACTGAAGTAATGCGTTACTTTCCCGATTTCCTTCATTTCCATTTCATCCAAACTTGGGTACCCCCTTATATTTTAATTGGACAAATCTGCTTAAATGATTTTTCTTTGATGAGTATTCCTAACATCTAGTGAAATATTGTATCGAGATCAGCGTCTTTCCTGATTGGTAGAAACAAAGCGTCAAGGCAGACACGATTCCGTCTTGAGGCTTGTCTTCAAACCTGTTTTGGCACGCATAGTCAAAATAGTTGTGAATAAATAGGAGTACGACTATTCCTACACGCAACATTGCTTCCCAAGAGCGCGCATATGAACAATTGGAATGGGATGGTCAATGAGGCGTTCAGAGGTATACTCGGCTAGTGTCATCGTGTTGTCCATCACCTCCTTGATAGAGAATATTGCTGGCACCCTTCCAGCCTCCTACTTCCCATATTACGCGACCTCCCTTGGGGCTGACATGTGGTTCATAGGAGTGTTCATGGCCGCCTTCATGGTTACAAGCGCATTTCTCTCTTCCCCTCTTGGGAGCCTCTCCGACCGAATTGGAAGAAAGAAACTGATTCAGGCTGGACTACTAGCAGATGTCTTCCTGGGCACATTAACAGGCTTGGTTCCGAATTGGCAGACGCTCCTCATCCTCAGAGCCCTAAACGGGGTGGCTACGGCAGCGGTTCGCCCCGCAGCGGAGGCTTCGTTAATCGACCAAGTTCCAAAAAGGCGAAGA
>JAUQYT010000147.1 GCA_030587605.1 Candidatus Njordarchaeum guaymasense | reverse complement strand
GTCTTCTGTCTGGCCTGAATGGAAGCTCAATCCGAAGTCGATGAATGAAACATTTCCATCATCAGCAAGTATCATGTTTGAGGTAGTTAGATCTCCGTGAACCAGCTGGTTCCCGTGCAACCTCCCAATCAAGCTTCCAACTAAGTAGCAGAGAGAGGCTCTTCTCTTCGGAGGCATTCTTGCAAGAGCTTCCTTCAACCTTGGACCTTGCAGGAACTCCATGAAGATTCTGCATTTCTCTTCATCGATCAAGTAGATGACAGGGGTAGGGACTCCGGCCTTCTTTGCTTCATGAATCATTTGTGCCTCACGAATGGTCCGGTAGCGTCTGATTTGATAGTCTAGGGAACCTAGCCTGTAGGATTTCCGTATTCTTTCTTTCACTATGACCTCTCTGCCGAGCCATCTCGCCAAGTAAAGGTTGGCTTCAGCCCCCATTTTGATGAAACGAGCTTCCAAGCGCTACGCTTCCGTGGTTTTGCAAATGCTCTTACGTGAATGAAGGTTGCAGTAGAAAACCTTTGTGAGTTGAACCAAGCGTTTTTCTCAGCCGGTAGTTGGCCGAAGTGCGGCATTGCGAACCAACACTTTTATTGGGCCAGCACCAACCTAGGTCGAAGCGATGGTACCGGAGAAAGCAAGGAATGACCCAAGACTCTGCGGATCCTTCGAAGGAAGGCGGGCACACTTGGCAACAGCCGGAATGTAACATTGAGACACTAGGGTTTAGCCGGATGTACCAGTCATTTTTTCGAGGCAAACCCTACAGTATGTGTGTTTTGGCATAATTGATTTTCGGTTCAGAGTTCTGATAACTTATCGTCTGATTCATCTCGCTGTTAACTGCCGTCGGACGAGTAGAGGCGCATAAAAAGAGGAGGGGGAAACTCTAGGTCTAGTTACTTCATGATTTTGGCGCCAATCTCCAGAATCGTGGTGGCCTTCAAGGGCAAAGGTTTGGATCTCACTACGCCCTTGACCATGTAAGTTCCCATTCCAACACCGATCAGACGACAAGTTACCAGAACTCGGTTCAGCGATTAGAAGGCTGATTCGGCTAACCATTTGTACCCGTAGTTATGATTGTGGCGCCTAACATGACAAACACTAAATACGCACAAGAAGGCAGAACTGCTAGGGGGTTTCCTGAGGGTGAAGCCGAAGAGAGGCCAAGTCAATTATCTAACCAAAGTGCTCCCCAGAACGCGAATCCAATCGAAGGCTATTTTGTTCTTGATTGTCTTGGTGTCTCCTCTTCTTTGTTTTCAGCAGGTGTACGCTATTCCAGTCTCCAATGTGTTGGAGGTCCCGTATCATGTCCAAGAAACGAATTACTATTGTGGTCCAGCATGTGTTCAAATGGGGATCGAATATGTTTCTGGCGATGTAATCCCGCAAGGGACGCTTGCTACAGAGATGAAGACGGACCCAGTGAAAGGAGTGACTTACTCCAATATGATGCATGTTCCATTCGTCAATCGCAGGTATGCGTCGGTGCGGGGACGCAAGTACGTAGCGACAGACGAGTTGAAAACGCAGAACTCGCTTGGATTCGTCTCAATCCTGCTTATCTGGTTCGATACAGATCACAAGTACGGCCACTATGTGGTCGTCGTAGGATACGATGCAACAGGCATATTCGTCAATGACCCTTGGCCAACATATTGGGGGCAGCCTAGGAGCAGGAAAACCGGAGAGAAGGCGTTCATTTCAGATTCACTACTCGCCGACTTGTGGGCTTATTCCGATCAGTGGGTTCTGGAGATAGCGTATGGGCCGACCGTCTATGTGATCGCTGTATCAGTTATCGGTCTTCCCGAGAACTATCTATCAAGAATCAAGGTGGATGGGACAGAATCAGGTTTTATCAAAAAGGGAGAACTCCGATCTCTTAGCTTCAGAATTGGAACAAGCCACACGATTTCTGTAGACCAGTACGTCTCCGGTTCAGAAGGAACAAGATACTTCTGCCGTGTAAATTCTTGGACTGTCTCATCTGCTGACACACATTCCTTCAGCTACTCCGATCAATACTACCTTGACGTCTCCTCGCCATACGGTATGGTAAGCGGCTCCTCTTGGTATGATGCCGGTTCGATGGCAACGTTCTCAGTCGCTCCAACCGAGGTATCGATTCCAGGCTTTATGGGCCTCCTTGGAGCGAAGATCGTCTTTGATGGTTGGTCAGGAGACTCAAAGGCGACTACAGGAATAGCAACGATCGGCATGCACTCACCGAAGAAAGTTAAAGCCGTCTGGAGGACAGACTATTCGCAGGCGTATGCGATTCTCGGAGCCATAATAGCTGCGGTTGTCGCACTGGCCGCAGCGTTGCTTATGAAGAGGAGGAAAGCTATTTCGGCGTCTTTGCCGCCACCTCCTCCTTCGCCCCCAACAGCCGCCGCATGATGAAGAGCTATTGAGTAAATCTACCACTGCCGCGGCTCGCTACCATCAGGTGTATGGAATATTCCAAAAGGGAAATATACGCCGTGAGACAGACGAAACACAACAGAAATATCTACAGTGTGTCTATAAATTAGGAAATAACATTGTTGTCCTAGGTTTGGCCTTGGGCCTTCTCATCCAGGCAATTATCGCGATTATTGAGACGACGGCTATTCCTCCTGTCGCCACCATGAGCAGTGTCGCCCCCGCGTAAAGAGGTTCTTCGATCTTGTAAGTTTGGATCGCCGTGTATTGGTCAGTAACTGTTCTAACATAGAAGTTGGTCATGGTTTCTGTTCTCGTTAGTATTGGAACCTCTGTAAGAAGCCTTAATGAGATGAATTGGATTCTGACAAGAAAGACGCGGATGTTCCTTTCCGTATAACCTTTCTGAAGGTTCAGGCCTTGACGAATGTCAATGGTTTCGCCAGGCTCAATCCTGCTGAACGGTATTGCATGTTCCTCTTCGGGTACGCTTGTTCCCAGTTTGGATAATCCGATGGTTAGAGTTCCCTTCTCAACAGGAGTGCTCATTGTGTTCTTCAGCACTCCATTGATCTCTATCTTGCGTATCTCTCCACTGTTGACATCATACCAATATGTGTATGTGAAATCGAAGTCCAGATATCCTTCATAACGATACTGAGTTAGCTGCTCAGTAGTGTAGAAGCTCGTCCTGAAGAAGACTGTTGTTGTTCTATATGAGAGGGTTTGCCATGATGTCGTCCAAGTCGAGTAGAGGGTCACTGTAGAATAGCTTGTGGAGGCTCCCATCGCTTGTTCAAACACCCAGTTGCCCCCACACCCTAGGAATAATGGCCCCAATGAAGACGAATGTAACAATCAACCTTCTCAAGTGGACGCGTCCCCCCGATTAAATAACATGAAGGTTCCAGTAGTTATGACTTTCGATTTGATGCTTGCACGCGGACTAAGTCACTTATGAGCGCAACGTAAGAGCCTCATCGACGACCAACTTGTCAGCTTACTCCACTAGGAGACGAAGACCCAGTTGACGTTGACAGAGCATCCTCTAATGCCGTTCCTCAGGGAAGGCTATGCCACAGATCGTGTCATTGTTAAGGTCGGTCTAGACCCTTCGACCTAGCTTTCCTTGATTTTGAGTTTCTCTGAGTAGACTGCTTCTAGCTTGGCTAGACGTTCTCGCATGGTTTCCAGTTCACCTTCGACTACTCGTAGGCGTCCGTTGCCGGTTTCAGGGCTGAAATCCGCTTTCACATACTTGCCAGCGATCTCGTCTGAGTCGTGAGACATCTCAGAAAGAAGCGTAGAGGAATCCGGTAGCCCCTATCGCTTTGGCAAGTTGTCGGCTATTTGCTGCAATTCGGACAAGCGTCCCTTAAGAATGCTAGGCCGCATGTCGCACACAGCTTCGCGTTTACACGAGCTGGTACACGGCTATCCAAAGTCAGAGTTCGTGGGCTTGTCTTGTACTTGTCAAGCTCCTCCTTGTGGATGAGAAGGTTAGGGTTGAAACTGAGAACGTCAATCTTCATTCGATCCCTCCATCCCACTTCTACATAATTGGAGCAGAACAACCCAACAAATCTGAAAGGAAAGGGCCTTGACAAGGAGGCCCCTGTATGACTGAAACGGACCTCGACCTGAGGGAGGCTGATGGTGTACTCACCAGGCCTCAGAACCATCAACAAATACTGGAACTGCGCTAGAGTCTCCGATGTTCTCGCTAAGTCTCGCAGACTGTACGCTTTCTGAAGAGCCTCAGAGGGATCATAGGCCTCAACTAGTTTTGGTTGAAAACGATCATCGGTTACTGTGATTCTTTTCAACTCAAGACCGGAAGGCAGTGTTACAGCGGGCGGACTCACCTCACCAAGGTCTTGAAATACCTTGTATTTCGACGCCACATTCCTGTAGAGGTCTATCACTAGCATGACCATCTTCTCGGAGGTTCCCACGATGTTCCAACAGTCCGCGATAGAGAAGAATGGGTCTCTGGAGAACGGACCAACGAATGGGCCATTATACATCACTGGCCCCCCTAGCCCGACTCGATCACCGTTCAGGACTCCTACGGATTCGACCGACTGGTCCCAGTCAACAAGAATGTTTAGTTGCTCACCGGTGCGTTGTACTACCAGACAGTACTTAAATCCGGTCCTGTCAATTGGAAAATCCAACTTTGAGAGAATCGTTTCATAGAGCAGGCCGAGCGTAGTTGTGGGTTCGATCTCAACACTAATCTTCTTATCAATCATCACGGGCTCAATGATAATTTCCAACTGACCACCTAGGGTTTCGGAGTACTGCGTCTAGTCTTACCGGATTCCATATCATGTACACACGTATTTATGATGAAGCCAGTATGAGTTTGGATTCTGAGTGTCTTGTTAAGGTGCGCCATCTTGGCGCCGGAGGAGGGATTTGGACTGCAAGTTCAGAACCCTACCCTAAAAGAAAGTAGAGATTCACTAAATTAACCCTTCTCTGAAAGTCAAAATTACTGGTTTTGCGCGTGGGGAGTGGGATTCGCGCACCAGTTTGCCTAAGGTGAATGTGAAGGTTCAAGCAGATATGACCACGGACCAAGACCGCGAAGTGATGAGCAGCAGTGGTGTTGCGGATACTAGGCTAAGTATGCAGGGGAGCGGATTCGTCGCCAGCTCAGTCGTCAAACTATATCTGCGGCTTTTCAGTTCCGTGTCGTCGGCAAAAGATGAGGCCTTGATACTCTGGCTGAGGATATGTCCGTACACATTCATCACAGATCGATCTGCCACATATGCAACAGTAAGTGGTTGCTTCCTTCGGATGCAGCGTTGGGTGATAGAAGTAGCATTTCGTACGCTTACGCTCCGGAAGAACTCTCGGGTCTTCATGTACTTCGGCAGAGGTTTTGCATTTCGTCTCCTTCATGTATCACACAGGCTTGGGGGCTCCTAGGTTGCTTCACGAAGCTAAAGAAACTTGGCCTGCGTGACATCCTGCTCTATTCTGCTGCAAAGAAGGGGGAAGAAGCACATTCGACCTTACTGTAGGGGAGGCTTGATCAGATCGAAGACACAGCAACCCATACCCCTCGACCTGAATGTTTGGAAATACCTGTTGACGAGATCCTCGTGTTCCGTTTGAGTTGAGTGCAAAGTGGCTAAATCGGGCAACCCACTAGGATATGATACTGGTGTCGAGATGAGCGGCAACGGTCAATTGCGAATGAAGGAGGATGAGAAAAGGATGGCGCTACAGGCTGTCTTGACTGAGTACAGCGATCTTCGCGACGAGATAAAGAGGAGAATTGATCAGAGGACTCACATGACATCGCTGATGATCACGATAGATGGCACTTTGGCTGGACTGGCTGTGTACTCAAGCAACCTATTCATATTAGGGTTGATCCCCTTCGTATCAGCGTTCTGCCTGCTTCATGTGAAGGCATCTTATGCTGTTCACAAAAGACTGACATGGTATATCAGGAACGTAGTAGAGGGACAAAAGCTGCCATCGATCATAGCACAGACGGATAGGCTTTGGCTGTCATGGGAGACCTTCTACCAACACGGACTGACGAAACCTCAAAGACAGATAGCGGGCAGGAGGCCGTTGTACGATCTGTTTGAGCTGTCAGTGTTTATCGTGTGCGGAGTCGCTGTTGCTATTCAAGCATATTTGTGGCTCGACTTCAACACCGCTACTGTGATTCTTGTCACCTACTCTGTCCTTGGGCTTGTGGTTGTTTGGATCTCTAGAATGCCTGATCCCTATGAGGAAGAGGACAGTTCCTTTCAGTGGCAGACCTCATAGAGCGGGGCCAAGTCTGGACCCTTGGCAAGAATGAGAGCTCTCTGCTCCGGAAATCTATTGGCAGATAAAGACGACTCTGGACGACAGAAAATATCCGATATTGGCGGGGGCTTCAAACCTCCATAAAGAATAGTATTCTTTTGACATCCTCATCCCTAAACAGAACTTCCTTGCCCATAGGAATCTTATCTAGGACGTTCCAACTCCCATCTCGTAGTATAAGCAAAGGGTCACGCAATGTTATTTCCTTTGGTTCTTCTCCAATTCCAAAATAGTGCACTTTCCCTAGGTATTCTTGGCCCGAATCCGTGTAAACAATTGCCCAACCGCCCTTGCTGGCCATTTTGCTCGCCATAATGTCCCAGCACGAACCCAAGACCACATTTCGCCGAAAGCAGAATTTTATGAGGCCTCCCAGTATCCCACCAATCAGCAACGCGAGAGTGACTATCAGGCCCAGATGTGTAGGAAGCAGAATATTGGTTCGAATAGCATCTATTGTTGTAACACCTGTAATCAGACTGTAGGAAACATAAACTATGATGCTTCCAAATAGGCTCCATATAGTTGTCTCTAGGTCGCTAAACT
>JAUQYT010000094.1 GCA_030587605.1 Candidatus Njordarchaeum guaymasense | reverse complement strand
GTGCGTATCTCGCTGCGTCTAGGATCTTCTCTATGTCTTGATCTGGAATTCGTTTGCCCGTAAATTCTCTGATGCTTCTCCTAGTTTTTATTGCGTCCAATAGCTCCATATCACTCACCGTGTTCTTGCGTTCTCACAATACGTTCAGCTTTGTCACTTTTCTCTTTCCACAATTGTCGCAATACCCACTCCGCCACCACCGCAGAGGGTTTCAATTCCATATCGAAGGCCTTTTCTTTGCATCTCGTGAATCATCTCAGTGAAGTATAATACCCCCGATGCTCCTATCGGATGACCAAGGGCAATTGCGCCACCAGTTGGATTAACCCTCGGGTCGTCGAAGGCGTACCCGAACTCTTTCGCAAAGGCAAGAGGTGGACTTGCAAAGGCCTCGTTGGGCTCTATTACGTTCATGTCATCCATTGTTATGTTGCCAGCTCTCTTCAGCGCCTTCCTCATGGCGGGAATCGGACCTAGTAGCATTATGCCAGGGTCATCCCCAGCCACTGCCATGGACTTAATCGTAACCATAGGCTTCAGGCCTAATTCATCAGCTTTCTCTTCAGACATCAGCATTGCCGCAGCTGCTCCATCTACGATTTGAGAGGAATTGCCCGCTGTGTGAACTCCATCAGGAGAGAATCGTGCTTCAAGCGACGCAAGTTTCGAGTACGCAGTCTCTGGTTCATCCAATGCTTGAGCTCTGACCGTTTCATCTGTGTCAACTGTTCTTATCGTTCCATCAGGGTTCGCAATCTTCACAGGTGCAATTCTCTCACTGTACCGCTCCTTATCCCTAAGCGCCTTTGTGGCTTTCTGGTGGCTCCAAAGAGCGAATTTGTCGCAATCTTTACGAGTAATAGCATACTTCTTGGCCACCATATCCGCTGCCACCCCCATCGGAGTGAAAACGTTCCTCTCGTATATCTTGTCACTAACCATCACTGGGTATCCGGCAGCCTCAGCTGCACTAATGGATGACATCATGGGGTAGTGGGACATGTGTTCAACTCCGGCAGCTATCATTATATCACCACATCCCGACATTACGGCCTGTGCCATTGAATTTATGGCCTGCAGCCCGGCGTTGCAGTATCTGTCGAGTGTCATTCCTGCAATCTCGTCTGGGAGGTCTGCTAGGAAAACCACAAGTCTTCCAATGTTTCCACCCTGTTCTCCAATCTGGCTTAAGCATCCAACCGTAATGTCCTCAATCTCTCGGGGGTCGAACTCACCAGATTTGCTCTTAACGCGCCTCACGACCTCAGCGACAGCTGATCCCAGAAGAACTTGAGCAGAGACATTAGCGAACTGCCCCCCTTTCTTCATACCGTTCCAGCCTGATTTGCCTATGGGAGTTCGCACGGCATCAACAACTACACATTTTCTCAAAACCTTTCACCCTTCAAGTCCAGAATATCGATTTTTCCTTAGGTTTAAGCATATCTATCTTACTGTGTCTGCGTGTAGCAAAGAGAAAAGCAATATAAACTTGAAGCTCTTTCTGAAATCCCTCTGAGATTTATGCGTATGATCTGCTAGGAGATAGTTTGAACATGAAAACTGGAAGGACGCTTGCAGACATGATCAGAGAACAAATCCAACTGGAAAAAGAGACCGCGAAAAAGTTTGACGCACTGGAACCACGACTTGATAGCCCAGCAGCTAGGCTTTTGATACGTGAGATGCAACTAGATACAAAGAAGCATGCCGAAATCTTGGAATCTGCATTGAAGGTCATGGATGGACCAAAGTCATTCTGGGAATTCACTGTCGACATCGATGCTGACAAACGAGTTGTACGGAAAGAACTGGAAGGCCACATGAAAGCCGAGGAAAGAATGATGCACCAAATCCAAGAAGAACTGAAAAAGACGAAAGACGAGGCTCTGAAATTGCTGTTGAAGCACTTTGCAGACGACGAAAAGAAGCATCATGGGAATCTCAAAATCATCCTTGATAAAGCGTACAGAATAGAAATGTGAAAAGACTTAAGGCACGTATGTGCACATTCGAAGAAGAATCTTACAGGTCTGGTAACAGCAAGACATTAGGGCTTCAGTGATGCCAATCACTCAAGGATCAACTCCCAAAGTTGACTATCCACCTCAGCTGAAACTGATGCTTAAGAGAGCCTTGGAAGATCCTGAAGGCTTCTGGGGTGAGATCGCTGAGGAACTGCACTGGTTCAAACCTTGGGACAGGGTCTTCGAATGGAATTATCCAAACTTCACATGGTTCAAGGGCGGATTAACAAACATAGCATACAATTGTCTGGAGCGCAACATCCAGAGAGGGAGAGGTAGCCAGACCGCCATAATATGGGAGAACGGTGAAGGTCAAACACGCCGCGTCTTGACCTACAGCCAGCTTCTGCACGAAGTCAATAATTTCGCCTCTGCTCTGAAGGCTTTCGGAATCGGAAGGGGAGACAGAGTGACCATTTACATGCCTATGGTTCCAGAAGCCGCCGTTGCGATGCTGGCTACGACTCGAATTGGGGCGATTCACTCAGTTGTTTTTGGCGGATTCGGCTATGGAGCCTTGGCGGATCGAATATCAGACGCGGAACCGAAAATCGTTGTCACGGTTGATGTTGGCT
>JAUQYT010000116.1 GCA_030587605.1 Candidatus Njordarchaeum guaymasense | reverse complement strand
GCCAACAAACTTGTCAAAATACCTGATAAACCGTTCATCCTTAATCCTCAAACCAATGAGCAAATCAAAAGGCAAGAGAAAGGCCTTGCCAAAATTCCGCACAGCAGCATAATCATACGACAGATTCTTATCATCAATTCTGACCACCTTGAGCCTAACTATCCGCTTGCCTACGCTCTGACTCCTCAAACCCTCAAGAAGAGTGGAATACAACCACAAAAGCACGATCGCTCAGAGAATAGGAATGTTCGGCTTGCGTTTCAGGCCGTTACAGAAACTGTTGATAGAATGTGGTGCGGAGGGAGGGATTTTCACCCGAGCCAGGTTTCCAGCTCAGGTTTTGAACCCACGATTCGGGATTGTCCGCCGCCTATTCGGGGACTTGGCCCGGTTTTGGAGCAGACATTATCCCTACGGAACAGGACCCTCATTCCTTAGCGCCTTTGCTCAAGGTTGCGCCTTTGACCAGGCTTCGCCCAGCCTTTTTCATCAGAATGAGACTGTTTGGCTACCTCCGCACTTATTCTTGTCTTTGTTGGCTCTTATTTGCTTTGATAATTCTTCTTGCATATACCTTTTTTACTTTTTGGTTATCTTGCTCTAGTGTAAAGCCATGCTACGTGTAGCCTGATCACTAGTACATTCGCTGAACGCCTTAAATAAGGGTTCGAGGTATTCCAGTTTAGTTGATTTGTGAATAGAAGTCTATTTTGGAATAGGTCATACTTACTTGCGCAATAAGGATAGAATCGTACTGTGTAAAGGGTGGAGAGGATCTTGGAAGACGATTCGTCACATTCCTGTGTGAGCGATGTAGGTGAACGGGCAGTAGTTGAGAAGATACTCAGATTGCTGTCTCCTTGTCCGAAGGAGGCGTTGCCGATTGGCGACGATGCTTCAGCTTTGTCCTTAGGCAACGGGTTGGCGCTCGTCGTTAAAGCGGATTTGTTGGTTGCCGCCACAGACGTCCCTCCCGGAATGTCGAGCCAGCAAATTGGTAGAAAAGTTGTTACCATGAATTTCAGCGATCTTGCTGCGAAGGGAGCTAAGCCCGCAGGTATATTGGTTTCATTAGGTTTGCCCAGAAAGTTTCGCGTAAATAAAGCTCTTGACATAATGCGGGGCATCGTGTCTGAGGCAAAACAGTATGGCGCCTGTGCAATGGGCGGTGACACTGGCGAATCCTCTGACCTAATAGTCTCTGGAATGGCGTTTGGTTTCGCAGAGGAGTCAAAATTAGTCAAGAGAAGTGGCGCTAACCCCGGAGATATACTGGCTGTGACCGGTTCATTCGGCTTGACAGGCGCAGGTCTGAAACTCCTGCTCGAAGGAATGAAATCTGACCAAAAAACTAAGGAGCTACTCGGTAAAGCCGTCTACGAACCGAAAACCAGAGTTGATGAGGGGGTTGCGTTATCAGCGTCAGGGTGCCTATCGTCTTCCATAGACAGTTCTGACGGTTTAGCATGGTCGATATACGAGCTCTCAAGAGCGAGCAAAGTCGGTTTCAACATTGAACAAATCCCCATACCGCCCGAAGTGACTAGATTCGCTGAAACCAACAACCTTGACCCAGTAGACTTGGCACTCTACGGCGGAGAAGAGTATGAGCTTGTAGTAACAGTGAAGCGGAACCTATGGAGCGAAGCTGAGAAGGCTGCGAAAGAAGTTGGGGGGATCCTCCACAGAATCGGGGAAGCAACGAAAGGGCGCAGAATAACCTTGAAGACTGCTAGAGGGAAAGCTAAAGAAATAGAGCCTAAGGGTTATGAGCATTTCAAGTGATAGAACCAACTCCTCAAGTCAAAGCAGGGTTGTGGTCGCTGTGACGATGCCGAGTAGGAGGGAGCGGATAAAGGAGTTGCTGAAGGACTCTAAGGCTCCCCTGAGCGCCGAAGACATAATGGCGATACTCAACGAGGATACAAGTGTAAGCGTAATCTACGAGGATCTCCAGCACATAGCCAAGAGTGTTCGCGCAGCATCGAGAGGCAGCGAATGCCTAGTCATGTTTCCACCAATCTGTAAAGTCTGCGGCTTCACCTTTAGGAAACTGAAGAAGCCAAAGAAACCAAGTCGTTGTCCAGAGTGCAAATCTGAGCGAGTCACTCTACCACAATTCAGGATCATAGCTCAGTAGAGCCTTACATGAGAGCATACAAGGATGATTGTTGGTTTAGGTCAAGGTTGGTTCTACGTGGATGTTCTCTCGTCGGAGTTGATAAGGCTTGAAGGTCGCTATCCTTGATTGTTACGTTGATGAGCCAGCATGTCTTGGCGTTCCTCCCTACCTCTCGCCTTATCCGCGCTACGTCGCGGGTGCCGTACTCCATTCAAGCCCTTACAGTGATCTTATGTACTTCACGATTGACCAGTTGAGGCAAGACGCTTCAGCTGTTCTGCCAAAGCTTAACGATGTTGACCTACTGGTTGTTTTGGCCGGTGTAGCTGTACCGGGGAAGTATCTCGGTGGAACTCCCGCGAATCTGCAGGAGATCACCCATTATGTAGGATTGATTAGTAAGCCGGTTAAAGTTCTGGGCGGGCCTGCTGCAGTATTTGGATGTGGTGTAGAAGGAGGGAAAGTTGCTGAAAAAGCTGACAAGATGGTTTCGTCATTGTTCGATGTAATAGCTTGTGGAGATGCCGAAATAGTGGTCTCACAGCTGATCAAGGAGAAACTAGTTGAAAGCCGTGTTGACCGAACTCTGAAGAGAGCCGGGGGACACGAGATCAGCAAATATGCTACAAAAGGAGCCGAGATCGTTAAGCAGCATCCAAACTATCCTGAGACTCTTATCTGCGAGATTGAGACCTACCGCGGTTGTCCAAGATCTGTTTCGGGAGGCTGTTCTTTCTGCATAGAGCCGCTGTACGGTCTACCAGACTTTAGGCCTATTAACGATATTATCGTGGAGGTCAAGGCTCTCTACCAAGCTGGCGTTAGACATTTTCGCATAGGACGCCAACCAGACATATTCAGTTACATGGCTACTGGAGTTGGGGAAGAAGAGTTTCCTAAACCTAACCCGAGCGCACTGAGAAGACTCTTTGGAGGTATTAGAGCCGAATGCCCTGATATGGAAACGCTGCACATAGACAACGCCAACCCCGGAGTTATCGCAAGGTATCCTACAGAATGCGAGGAGATCGCCAAGATAATAGTCCAGTATCACACACCTGGCGATGTTGCGGCCTTCGGAGTTGAAAGTGTCGATCCAGTTGTCATTAAGATGAACAATCTGAAGGCTCAACCCGAGCAGTCACTGCTGGCCATACAGATAATCAATAGGGTAGGCGCAAGGAGAGGCAGTAATGGTCTGCCAGAGTTGCTCCCTGGCATCAACTTCTTGTATGGGTTGGCAGGTGAGACACGAGAAACCTACGAATTGAACTTAGACTTCATGAAAGGCGTTCTGAACCGAGGTCTGCTCGTTCGAAGGATAAACATAAGACAGGTTATACCTTTCCCAGACACGAGAATGAGCAGAATCGGAAACAAGGTGATCAGGAAGAACAAGGAATTGTTCACGGTCTTCAAGGAAAAGATGCGGAATGAAGTAGACCTACCTATGCTTAGACGATTGGTTCCGACGGGAACTGTTCTTAGGCGCGTCAGAACCGAGACGCATGAGGGGAAATCTACTCTTGCGAGGCAAATAGGAACATATCCGCTACTCGTCGAGATACCTGACACTATTTCACTTAATGCATGGTTCGACTTCACAGTCATCGATCACGGCTACCGCTCCGTGACTGGCCTTCCATTCCCTCTTGACTTGAACACTGCCACACTGAGGCTAATCAGATCTTTGCCGAGAATATCTCGGAGGGAGGTCACTGACTTGTTAAAGAGGCTTCCGATAGCGAGCTTCGATCAACTCAGTACAATACTTTCTAGGGATACATATGAAGCGGTCAAGGACATGATTAGAGTCTAGTGTAGGCCCTACTCTCTGAAGTCTTTCGCATCTCACTTCCCAAAATTAGAGATGCGCAGATCAGGGATGAGGTATGGTTTGGCGGGCCCGGTGGGATTTGAACCCACGACCATCAGCTTTCCTTGCCTGCAATGTTCATAGAGGGCTGACGCCCTATCCTAACTAGGCCACGGGCCCTTTCCAGCGTTCTGTTAGTATTACTCACGTCTCGTTATTAAAATCTTTTTTCTTAGTGACCTTGTGGTGGGAGTTTGACGACGTTCTTGTAGGATGTTTGTCTTGCTATTTCCCCAGCTAGGTCGAAGATTCTCTTGGCTTTCTGGATGACGACGCTGTCACCGCTCACAAGTATTCCTCCAGATTTGACAGTGGCAATATCGGACTTTAATGCTGTTGTTGCTGTTCCTTTTAGTTTGAATTCCTTTGACATTCTGCGAGTTATTGATGCGAGTTCTCCGCTTTTGCTAACTTGCTTGTCGTAGAAGAAGTGGACTTCCTTAGGGTTGTTTTCCTTGAGGTTCTTGAGGATCATGCGCAGAGCTCGCATTGTTTTTGCTGTGATCTTGTGTTTTCCAAACACGGCTGATATGTCTCGAAAAATGGAATCATCGCATTGGATGAGCATCTTCTTGGCAAGGATGCTCTCAACAGTGATCAGAAGGTTGTATCCGTCTATTGACACAACTTTTCCGTTGACGTCGCTGATTGAGACAAGTTTCCTTCTTCGGTTCTCTGCCTCGACTTCATCAAAGATGCATCGCATTAAAATGTATCTCTCCCCCAATGTAACGCCGTACTTATCCCCGACGAATCTGACGGCTCCATCCCTGTTATAGTCTCTTGACAGCAAGTAACGAAGATCCTTTATGGCTTTGACCAAATAATCAGTTATGATCATGGTCTCTACCTTTCATCAGGGCTCTCCAGTCAAATTCAGTCATACAGCTGGGACAGAGATGTGAAGGCTTTCGCTAAAATAAGAGTCGAACTGATTTTTAACTTTGCTATTCCTCTTCATCAAAGCATGGTAGACCTGAACCTTCTAACAAATTATATTAACTCGTCTTCAGCAATTAATGCTGAAATGTTCCTCTAACTTCAATATCTGGTTTAATGGTGCTGTTACCAGAGGGGACAGCTCTGGAAATTGCTGTTCCGGCAATAAAAGGTCTCAACTTGCTACCTAAAGTAGGGGTAAGAAAATGAGTACTAAACTGCTCAAGAAGCGGCTTAGAGAAGAGTTTTCGAGGAACTACAGCAAGTTCTATCCTGCGCGGACCTTAGAAGAATTAGGGTTCATCAGGAAGACCTGTCCTGGATGTGGTAACAACTATTGGACCATGAACCCTGATGTGGAAACATGCGGGGATCCAACTTGTGTCCGTGGATACGGCTTCATAGGTTCACCCCCGACTAGTAGAAGGTTATCGTATAAGGAGTGTTGGGACGAGTTTGTTAAAGTGTTTTCTAAGTTCGGGCACACAGCTATTAATCGTTACCCTGTTGTTGCCCGGTGGAGAGACGACGTTTACTTCGTTGAAGCCTCAATCTACGATTTTCAACCTCACGTAGTTTCAGGCGAGGTTGACCCACCAGCCAACCCGCTCATAGTCCCACAGTTCGTCTTAAGGTTTAACGACGTTGACAATGTCGGGTTAACTGGTAGACATTACACGGGGTTCATCATGGTTGGGCAACACGTGTTCAACAAACCTGGCAAATTCATCTACTTCAAGGATGAGTGTATTCGTTACAATTATGAGCGTCTAACAAGTGGGCTCGGGATTCCAGGTGAAGAGATAACCTTTGTTGAAGATGCTTGGGCAGGAGGAGGAAACTTCGGTCCCAGCATAGAGTACTTTGTCAGAGGCTTGGAGCTCGGAAATCAGGTTTTCATGCAGTTTCAGCAGCTCCCTGATGGAACCTCGAGAGAACTAGCAACTAAAGTAATTGATCATGGAACGGGGCTCGAAAGATACCCATGGATATGCAATGGTACACCGACAAGCTACGATGTCGTGTTCCCCAAGGTACTAGACAAACTCTACCGGGAAACAGGGATCAAACCTGACCTAAAGATTCTGCAGAAGTTCTCGCTCTTCGCTGGAAGATTCGATGTCACTGAGGTTGAGGACACCGAAATGATGTGGCGTTCTGCGGCATCATTCACAGGCGTTGACATTGAGACCCTGCAAAAGGAAGTAAGCTCCATGCGAGCCATCTACTCTATAGCTGAACATTCTCGCTCACTTCTCGTTGCCATTCACGACGGTGCCTTACCTGGTAATGTCGGTGGTGAGTATAACCTCCGATACATTCTAAGAAGAGTCGTCGGCCTAATCAGCGAGAGAAAACTAAACGTTGAACTCGAGGACGTTGTTCAATGGCACATCGACGAATTCGGGTCATGGTTCACAGAACTACGCGACACAGGTTCACTATTCGAGATACTGAAATTGGAGAAGACAAGATATGAACAGAGCCTCGAGAAAGGCAAGGCTCTGGTTGAGAGGCTAATAAAATCCAAGAAAGGCCTAAGCCCAGCTAGTCTGGTCGAGATGTACGACTCCCATGGTATGGCGCCCCAAGCAGTCAAAGAAATCGCTGGAGGCTATGGCTATCAAGTCCAAATACCCGAAGACTTTAGCACAATGATACAGGAAAAACATTCCTCACAGGGTAAGGCGCCGACTGCAACCCAGGGAACAGCTACAGCTTTTATGCTAGTCGACGTCTCTAACATACCTGAAACGACTCCGCTGTACTATGAGCGACCTAGTGAGAAGGAATTCAGTGCGCGGGTTCTCAGAATCGTCGATAAGAGACTCGTTATCTTAGATAAGACGCTATTTTACCCCACATCTGGGGGGCAAGAGTTCGACGCAGGGACATTGAACGGGATAAACGTAGTGAACGTATCAAAGAATGGCAACATCATAATACATGAGTTGGGCAAACCACCAAACTTCAGTGAAGGTGCTACAGTCACGGGCAAAATAGACTGGGAAAAGAGGCAAGCACTGATGAGGCACCATACAGCGACACATGTCTTGAATGCCTCTGCCAGAGAAGTGCTTGGACCACACGTATGGCAAGCCGGAGCGGAGAAAACCCCGAAGAGATCTCGTTTAGACATAACACACTTTAGGGCACTGACAGCTGAAGAAGAGAAGAAGATAGAGTCTCTCGCTAACAGAGTAGTCATGCAGAACAGGCCAGTTCATGTGAACGTGATGGATAGAGATCAAGCTGAGAAGAAATACGGCTTCCGACTGTATCAAGGTGGGGCCGTCCCTGGAAAGAAAATTAGAGTAGTTGAAGTTGAGCGCTTTGATGTAGAGGCGTGCGGCGGAACTCATTGCTCGTCCACTGGAGAAATAGGGCTAATCAAGATTGTCTCAACGGAACGCATTCAAGACGGGGTAGTGCGGCTAAACTTCCTGGCAGGTGAACCAGCCATCGGCTACATGCAAGAGGTGGATGAAGCAGTCAAATCAATAAGCACACTTACGGGTTCATCGCTTGACACCGTCGTAAAAACGGTTGAAAAAACTATAGAAGAGAAAAGAGATCAGAACAAAACTTTGAGCCAGATTCAGGGTGAAATGGTTATACTGCAGATCTTAAATACTGCCTCGTCAACAACGGAACCTATAGTAAGAGTCAACACGTCAATAAATGATCTCAGAGTAGTCGCGACAATTGCGTCAAGGATTCTTAAGAAAGAATTGGAGGGCCGAGCTCTGATCGTCAAAGGTCCAACCTTTGCCTACGGCATTTCATCTACTAACGAAGTAGATGTCAAGCGCGAACTCGGTAGATTCTGCAGAGTTGTCGAAGGAAATGAAAAAGAAGCTAAAGGATACAAGTTGATCGAAGGCGCCTAGTGAACCCGAATCGACTGCTAAAATAGGGTCGATTGTCAGTTGGTTAAGCTAAGAAGACAAAACGACGAAGAAGATCCAGTGGGTCTTAAGAATATTGTCTGGTAGCCACTGGATTCCCTTTTTTCGATCGCTAGCCGAAGAGAGCTGATAGGCCAGCGACTGCTTCTTCTTCTTTCTTCTCTTCTTCCTTCTTTTTCTCCTCTTTCTTAGCCGCTCCTGCTGCTTCCGGTGCCGCAACTGCTGTGATTGCCGCTGATTTCACTGCTTCGTCGATATTGATTCCCTCTAAAGCCGCCAAGGTAGCCTTGATCTTAGCCTTGTCGACTTTCGCACCTGCGGCTTGAAGAACTTTCTCAAGACTCTCTTCAGAGATCTTCTGCCCAGCCTTATGCAGGAGCAGCGACGCGTATACGCTTTCCATGTTGAACTCTCCACCTTGTCGTTCACTATCAATTAGATGATTCACTTGACCTTGAAGGATTCAAGGATTCTATTTAAAGCTTTTCGAAACCCATAGAGCATGAGTAACATATCATTAGGCTTTCTTCTTAGATCCCTCTTTGCTTTCAATCGCCTTTTGGAGTGCTTTTGCCTCCATTTCTGCTTTCGCCAACAACAATGTCACTGTTTCCGAGTTGACTATGCCAGCGAAGACTGCTAGGTTGATCGCGGATCGATGTGCTTCGCGTAGGTCTTTGAGTATCTTTGCCTCATCTATGTCGAGTACCTCGGCAGACACTATCTCACCGTTCTCATAAGCGCATGCCAAACGAAGCTGAACCTCAAAGGGCAAGATCCCCAGCCTCGAGAGGACGATGGCTAAATTCTGCGATATCTTATCACCTTTCCTAGCCACAACGGCATCCTTGGTGATCCAGATGGATCCAGACTCCACACGTGTGGGCAAACCAACCTCGTTCAGCTGACTTATGACGGGACCAGGTGTGAACCCCGTGTTCCCTGATGGAACAACGACATCGTTCGTAGCTATGGTCCCAGCTTTTGCTGGAGCCTTGACCTTATTCTTGGAGAATATTATGCTAAGTTTGAACGGACTCATGTTCGTGAAAATAAAGGCGTTTTGTTCCTTTAGTAAGGAAAGAACCTTCTCAATGCCCTTCTTTTTCTCCCCTGCCTCTTCAATAGCTTTCTTCACCAGTGTATTTTTGACAACCCTGATTGCAGCCTTGTCACGTAAGCTACGCTTTATTCCCTGCAACTGCCTAGTGCCTATGCCGCTGATCTTGACTATTCCAATCACGCTAGACTGTTTCACGAGTTCCTTCAGTTCTTCTACCTGACGAGTCTTCTTTTCAGGGTAGACCTTAGCTTGCATTGAAGCTGCTGACATATCACTGCTTCCTCCCTATCTGACAACATTCTTTTCATCATGAGTTTTGTAACCCTATAACTTGACAGGGGGTCCCATAGTTGTCTTCAAGTAGACGGACTTTATGTTTCGCTCCCCTCTTTCGAGCCTGCCTGTAAGCGCTTCGATTACTGCTCGGATATTATCTGTAATCTCTTCATCCTTCATTTCCTCGGTTCCGACTCTCACACCAGCAGTCGGGAGACGGCCTATTTTAACCCTTGCGACACGCCTTATTCTCTCGATTACGGGCTTTAGGTCACCGGTTGGAGACACTGGTGTAGGCATTTTGCCCCTTGGTCCAAGGACAGGTCCAAGATTCTTACCAATCAGGGACATCAAATCAGAGCGAGCTATGAAGAAATCAAAGCCGCCTGCAAGTTTCTTCGCTGTTTTCTTGTCCCCTCCTAGTTTCTCAATCTCATCACGTTCCACGACCCTGTCGACTCCTGCCTGTTTGGCTCTTACAGCGGTATCTCCGTAAGCGAACGCACAGATCTTAACAGGCCTAGGAGTAGGGTGAGGTAGAACTACTTCGAGATTTATCTTAGATTCAGGCTTGCTCGTGTCGATGTCTTTTAGATTGATGGCTAAGTCGACTGACTGCTTGAACTTCTTTTTCTTCTTCGATTCTCTGACCTTCTTTACCGCCTTACTGATCGATTCAGCATCTATCGGCAACGCCCAACAAACTCCCATGCACAAATTGCTTCCATGATTATCTACTCGGCTACAGACCTACACTTTGAGTCCGCGTCTCAGTAAGATCTTAATCAGCTTTCTTTTGACAGTTGTTCATCGTATTTGCCCTCAAGAACCTCTCTTTCGACTTCCTTGGGGTCCTTACCATCAACGGTCACTCCGGTACTAACACAGGTTCCAAGTACTGCTCTAACGGCTTTCTTCATGTCCGCGGTCATGAGCGAATCTTTCTTTATATTGGCTACTTTAACGATCTTGTCAAAACTCAGATCTGCTACCTTCTGTCCCTTTGGGTTGCCACTACCCTTCGGTTGCTTGGCCTCTCGCAGTATAAGAGCGGAAGTCGGAGGCAGCCCCACTTCAACTTGAAAGGCCTTCGTCTCCGTATCAACAACTATCTTGACTGGGATCCTTAGACCAGCGAAATCCTTTGTAGTTTCATTGATCTTCTGAACAACTTGAAATAGGTTAACTCCAGTAGGACCCAAAGCTGGCCCTATAGGGGGTCCTGCGGAAGCCTTTCCACCTTCCACCAACGCGCTAACGGTAACCTGCTTACCCATGACTGATCACATCATCGTAGTACTTCATTGATTAGAGCATGAAGCTTAGTCATATGGCTTGTAAGTCCTATAAGCGGTGTAGTTCAATATACAAGTAGAATAAAAAACTTTTCCCTTAGTTCAATGATGGTTCAACCTTTCAGTTACTGCATCAGGCGCACTTCCCAAGTCCGAAGAGAAAATTCCTAACTGATTGTGACGGGGTCTGTGACGATGATAACTCCAGTTATTCACTCGAATCCTTGTTCTTCCTCTTCTTCTTCTTTTCCTTCTTCGAGCTTCTTCTCCGCCGGTTGCACTTTCTCTACGATTCTCACGTAATCGGCTTTGACCTTGACCGGTATTGGATTGGGTGTTTCTAGCAGTTCGAGGACGACTTCCTCTTTCTCAACATCTATCTTCCCAACGCGAGCTTTCTCCCCTTTGAAGGGCCCTCCAGTGATTTCAACAATGTCGCCCAGCGAGAGTCCCTCTGTAGTTTTCTTTGGAACTAGAAAACTGTCAAGCTCCTTGTCACTTATCTTGCCTATTGTTCCTCCTCTAATGTGAGCTATACCTGACAAGACTTGCTCAACATATCGATGCTCAGTTGCTTCAACAAAGACGTAGCCTCTAACGTTTTCTGGCACAAGAACCGCTTTTATGGCAAGCTTCTTGTTTCTTGCTTGAGCCTCAACTAGGGCTGCCACATTGGCCTCTTGTCCAATAGTTGTCCTCACTACATAGACTGCGGTCTCGCCGTCTCCTTTTCTCGACATACAGCATCGATTCCTCTACTTCGTTGGATTCAATCTGGTCTATCATTATAGTATGAATGTTTTCTTGATCTTGACGCTGAGTGGCAGTCAAAACGTATTTCGCTACGTCCCATCTATTAGGGATGGAATCCTATGACAATGAAGATTAGGTGGATTACGAATGCGAAGGCCCCTATAAGTGCGAGTCCTATCGCGCACACTTTCGCAGTGAGCCATACCTCTTTTCTTTGTGGCTTCTTAGCTAGCTTTAGTATGCGCTTGGCTTGTTCAATAAATCCTCTTACGTTCATTCTGGGGTCATCACCCTTCTTGTTCTCGGTACTTGACGAATCCGTTCCTGATAACTCTTCGCTTTCATTTATCTCTTTTCACTGGTCGGAAGATCGCATAATACGTATGTCCATTATCTAATAGATCTTTCTTATATAAGGAGGGAAAGAAGGCTCTTAGCAACGTGAAGTCGGTTCTCTGCTTCGTCCCAGACAGCAGAATGTTCAGGATTGTCGATTACTTCTGCTGAGACTTCTTGTCCACGATGTGCTGGAAGGCAATGCAAGAATATGTATCCTCCGCTCGCTTTCGAAACTAGCTTCTCGTTGATCTGATAAGGTGGGAAAACTCTCAAGCGCTCTTGTGCCTCAGTTTCTTGTCCCATTGAAATGAACACGTCAGTGTATACTGCATCAGCGCCTTCGATAGCTTCCTTAGGGTCATTTGAGATTCTGACGCTCGCTCCATTTGCTCTTGCAAGATCCTCGGCAGCCTTGCAGATCTCTTCATTAGGCTCGTATCCAGAAGGAGTTGCAACACTGATGTCCATGCCTACCTTGCTGCAACCAATCAGCAGGGAATTGCATACGTTGTTCCCATCTCCAATGAATACAAGCTTCAACCCCTCAAGTTTGCCTTTCTTCTCCTTGATGGTCATTAAGTCCGCCAGTATCTGCATCGGGTGATACAGCGGAGTAAGCGCGTTAATAACTGGAACCGTGGAATTCTCCACAAGCTTAATGATGGTATCATGGGATGCCAGTCTCGCAACAATCCCGTAGACGTATCTGCATAGGACCTTTGCGGTATCTTCGACGGACTCTCCTCTACTAAGCTGCATCTCATTTGAGCTCAGATACAGTGGTTTGCCACCCAGTTCTGTGATAGCAACCTCAGTACTTACTCTGGTCCTAGTCGAAGGTTTCTCGAATATCATGGCGATAGGTTTGTTGCGAAGAATGTCTGTATAGTTCTCACCAGCGTATCTTCTCCGCTTGAATTCAGAAGCTTGATCTAGGATTAGATGGATCTCTTCTTTGCTGAATTCCTGCATTGTTATCAGATGTCTGCCCTTCATGTTCAATTCGAGCAACTCCCATCTTCCTGCTGGCAACAGTTAAAGGTGATAATGGTTTCTTAATTAAATCTGTCTGTTAGTTTATCACTGAATATTGTTCCCAAAACAATGGAAAGGACTCTTCTCTAGCCTCGTGAGATTGAGATTTTAAGTCTTCCTTTAATGGAAGTAGTTCAACCTCGGTTCGACGAAACCTCGCCGAGTTCAAACCGTTAGCTCCCCGCGTTTCCAAATACTTTCTCGATGAACCAGTCAAGTTCGAATGGTTCAATATCTTCATATTTCTGCCCCACTCCAACAAAGACCATTGGTCTCTTGGTAGCATACG
>JAUQYT010000377.1 GCA_030587605.1 Candidatus Njordarchaeum guaymasense | reverse complement strand
ACGGAAATATCTGCCACGTGAACAAGTCGAAGTCGCTCACAAAACCGGGACAGTGAGAGGTGTCGTGAACGACGCTGGAATAATTTTTCCCTCCGATAAAGATCCATACATACTCTGCTGCTTTACCAAGGGGCTACAAGCAAACAGTGAAGGAGAAGAAGCAATAGCGACGGTATCAAAGATATCTTATGAATACTGGATGGCGAAGTGCCCATAGAAATCAACGCCTTAGTGCAAAAACCTCTTCCTTCGCCTCTAAGGTTGGAAAAGTTACCACCTTTTCGCCTTTCACTTGTTTCCGCTTTTTCTTTTTCTCTTTCTTTCCTCTGCCCTCTTTTCGTCACCTAATTTATCTATTCTCTTTATCAATTTGAGAATGTTCTCTCTTTTCTCCAGTATCGACACATATTTCTCAAAAGAACCTTCACGTTTTCCAAGCAAAACCGCATAAGGACCGACGAAGACTCGAGTCATCTGCCCGCCTATATAAACTAGTGGGTAGCTCATTCCAAGAAGCCATGGAGCTATATCTTCCATTCCGATTTCAACAATCTTCCTTGCGATCTCTTCTATGACCATATCCTCCTCTTCAGGAGGTATCTCACTGTCTTTAGCCATCGGCTCGCTCTCCTGTGTCTGTCATATTTCCTTGATTCTATGATTACACAAACATGCCAAGAGTTCCGTTGACATACGGCGATCTGTCACTACGGTATCAACCTTCTGACGAGAAATCATAGAGCTATCTCGAGTGGACGCGGTCATACCTTTCTTCGTGTCCTCCAAACTTACTCCTCAATGATCTCGACATTGGCTCGGGGCACTACGACTTGTTCGCCATTTTCAAGCTCCACTTTGACAACTCTGGCTTGTGACTCGGTTTCAAGTTTCCGGAGTTCCACAGGAAGGTTAATGACGACGCCAAGTCTCCCGAAAAATGGGATCTTGATTATCCTAACGGGAGTTCCTTGCCTCAAACCTCCGGCTAGTTCAACTAACGATGTGTCGGGATTTGATCTCATGTGAGGGATGATTACCTCTGGCCTCAGCACGCCAGCCCTAATTTGAGTAGCTCCGTTTATTGCGGCCTCTTCTCCGTCGAAGGATGAGAGGAGCCTAAAGGTTCTTTGAGACATATTCATTTTTCCGAAGCCTTCTGTGACTACTAAAGTAGTCCCAAGTTCCTCTTCCCCAGTTATAGCCACGCCCATTCTATAACCCAAGAAGTTATTAAGGTCGGCGGCATTGATCCCTCCAACAACGATTCCTGAAACTTTCTCTTGGACGGCCTTGCTCAAGGCCTCAAAAGTAATAAAAGAGCCTCCAAGAATTATCTTTCCCTTAGATTCGGATGTTATCATGTCTGGCGTTATGATTTCCTCTGGTGATTTTGTGAGAGCCAGCAGCGGTCCATGTTTCTCACGACCAATACCAAAGATTCCTTGGATGAATGCGGCACTTGTCTCTATTACCGCTCCTTCTCTTGGAATTATGTCCACAACCCTGCCTGGGATATAAGCTTTGATTTCTATTGAAACTGGCTCTCCTCTCACCGTTATTCTACCTGTAAGTTCCGAAAAGCTCTCCACTATGCCATCTGTTGGCGATGAGGCTATCTTCTTGATCAATCCAAACAAAGCAATCCATTGAGCAACACTTTCACCTTTCTTGACCTTATCACCGACACTTTTCACCATATATTTCGGTAGCTCTTCAGGTTGTAGTCCCAAGCTATTTGTGGCTTCGACGATATATGGCTCACCTGGAACCTCGGATCGAGCAATGACTGTGTCAAAATTCACTTCATCGCCCCTTTTAACCAGAACTTGGCCGGGCAAAGGGAGCAAGCGACTTTTCCTTACTACCGTAGCCTTCTTCACTTTCAGACCTGGGGTATAGGCGTGGGCCTGCTTTGACAACTTTTCGTCATTCAGTTGAACCATGATTCAATCACCCAGAAGTTCTCTGAATTGGTCCTGAGGGTACAAGTCAAGAGAGCTGATCCACTCCTTGAGCTTTCTGTTTCTGTCTGGCTTCTCCTCTGGCAGGCTGATTGGCCGTCCTCTTGCATCGATAACGATGCCGACGATACCTCCACTGAGCTGAATCTCGATAGAGTTTCCCAGCCCTGCTCCGACATCGAAACCTCTGTGGGGAGATATCATAGCTTCTACTTGTTCCTGTTCTTGCAGCGGTATTTTCTTGATCTGTCCAAACTCCATTCTCTCTTCGACACTGCTTCCATCGAGCATTTCGAGTTTAACGTCCATGATATGTTCTCCTTCTTCAGCTTTGCCGACAGGGGCAATAATGGTTCCAAGTCTGACGAGGCAGTCCTTATCGAAGATGTTCCATGCAGCCTCGGGATAGACTGTAGATAGCACTCCCAAATGAGGCATCATGAAGACACTGTCCTGGAAAAGCCTTGTGACACCCTCTGGTTGAAACGCGTCTGTCAGAATAAGAAGAGATTGAATCCTCCTTGGTGCATGCGAGAGCAGTCCACCTGTTCCAGCGATCAACTGGAAATCCATCATTCTGATATAAGTTTCTTCCATTGCTTGGCTGAAAACTTCTCCAACGTCACGATCTATCTTTACACCTTTGAGGCGAGTCGCTATCGTTTTGTGGTGCTCTAGTCCTAGCCTGAGGGCTTCTCTTGCGACGGCATGCTCAACGATTAGATCCTCCAGTGTCTGCGGTATAGTTGTCGGCCTAATCATCTTATTGTAAAGCTGGTTTTCCAGATCTGTATCTTCGACATCAAATGGGACCCAACGTATGATGTTTTCCAAGCCGGCTTCCTTTAGCACGTTGCAGATGCTGTAACTCATCCCTAGGTTGGCGCTCACACTCCGCACGAACTTGCCCTCAAAGACTGAGTAGACATTGGTTGTCGCCCCTCCCAAACCAACTCCCAGCACATTGGCACCATAGGCATTGGCTATTAACTGAATGGCTTTGCCCTCACCTGCAGGCGTAGGCATAATGTCAATACTAGTCCATTTCATAAGCTTCGTATAACCTGGCGCATGGCTCATAACGTGCTCCATAAAAAGCTCATGGATTGCCGTCCTTGTTGGCTCAACGACCTCTTTCTCCAGAGTTGGACGGACATTTTCAACCGCCGAGAGGGCGAATTGCTCATCGAACAGCTTACTGACCTCAGGTAAGGCAAGTTTATTACCGGCAAAGACTAATGGGAGTTTATATTCAACGCCGAAGCGGGGCTTTGGTTTTGCGGCGTTTATCACCTCTGCTATCTCCATCACGAGTTTGACTGCCCCACCATCAGTTCCACCCGCCAACAGGATCATGTCGGGTCTCAGGACTCGAAGCCTGTCGATCTTCTGGTAATCGCGTCTTCCATCGTCAACAGCCATTACGTCCATCACTATAGCCCCTGC
>JAUQYT010000336.1 GCA_030587605.1 Candidatus Njordarchaeum guaymasense | reverse complement strand
TCTTCGTACTACTGGGAGGATGGGTTGGGGACAACTATAACAGGAAAGGAGCCCTGCTTCTAGGAACAGCCATAACCTTGCCCAGCCCCCTGATAATGGCTTTAGCCAAAACATGGCATATGATGCTTCTTGTGAACTTTCTAGGCGCCATAGGCGCGGCTTTGGCTACCCCTGCCTATGTTGCGCTTCTTGTTACTTCCGTGGAGCAGAATCGCCGAAGCCGCGCAATCGCCCTCATGAGCGCCCTAAGCAGTCTGACCAACACTTTAATTCCTCCTCTAGGGGCTTTCGCCATACAATTGTTTGGTGGGTTAAATGAGACAAGGACAATGTTTCTGCTTCAATTTGTGTTCTCCTCAGTGGTTTGGATTTACACGCTAAGAGCTTTGCATGTCAACCCGATGGTTAAGAAGAAAGAGACAAAAGGATTTTTCCACGTGATCAGCGACATTTTCGGCCGAATGAGGAAAACTTATATTACTTCAAAGGAGAGGAAGGCTACTCCTTGGCTTTATATCTCATTGACTGGACCCTTAGCTTGGGAGGTAGTGGGGCCCTTCTGGGCGATATACGCAGTCGAAACCTGTGGGTCTCCATTGCTTGTTGTGGGTCTGCTAGTCTCCGTCTACAGTTTGACCCATGCCGTCCTTCAGCTTCCGTTGGCAAAGCTTTCAGACGAGAAGGGGCGGAAGAAGGTCATTCTGATGACTCGTCCGTTTCTTTACCTTTGCTTAGTAGCTTTACTGTTGGGAGGAACCTGCAGGAGTTGGTTCTTAACTCCTTTGATTCCGCTTTTGGCTTGGGTGTTAAGAGCTATTGGAGATTCCTCAAGTCCCTCGTGGACGGCAGCCTCGACCGAGGTTATGCCAGAAGAGATGCAGAGTGAGTGGGAGGCGTTGAGAACCTTTCTATGGCGGCTCACTGCGATTCCCGCAAGCCTACTAGGTGGACTGCTTTGGAACATCGATCCAAGGTTGCCATTCATCATGGCTTTAGCAGTGGATGGATTACTCAGATTCCCAGCATTGATGTACCTAGTGCCGGAAACCCTTCTTGTCCACCGAACTTACCCTCATTCTCTAGGTCCTCACACAGTTATCTACGGGCTGCCCGGAGCAGGACTAACATCCGCAGCCCGGCTTGTTCAAAAGCAGATACATGCGGAACTCATGGATGAAACACTCATACAAGAACAACATGCGATGAGGGGCCTTAAGACACTAAACCTTCTGAAAGTCAACGGAAACAAGAGGATAACAAGCCAGATAGATGAGATTCTGACCAATAAGGAGACGAAAATCATCAAGGGTGAGCCAGCTGTGTTCGCTGCTAAAGAGGCAGATAAAGCAACCATCGTGCTGCTCGTAGCGTCGAAGGAAGAAAGGATCATGAGGGAGGCGAAGAAAATGGAGAAGCCTGAATTTGTCGCTCTAAAGGAGCTAGAGGACCAAGATCGAAAGATTGCCAAGCTCACACGCCAACTCTATGGAGCTGACATATCAAAGATGCCGCCTTTCGACGTCGCCATCAACACAGACAGGGTTCCACAGGAAAAGGTTGCGAAGATTATCTCGATGCTTCGCGAGGAAGAGATAGCGGCTGAGAATACCGCCAAGTAACATAAATCTTCTTATTTGTAGTGAGCTTAATTCTCAAATATCTATTGACCAAGATTCAGAAGAGTCGGACTTGGTTTAGATGAGGCCTGTAGACAGAGTTCTCTTGACTATTGGACATGAAGAGCCTGACTTCGTTCCCTTGACGGACCACATTTACATGCCAAGATCTCTTGAAGGCATCTTGGGAGCAAAGGGCGTACGTGTGAATACACCTGAGAAATATGTGAAGGTTCATCGCCTTCTGGGATTAGACCTGATCTCTGCTTTTTCGGACGCTGGCGGTACGGTTAAACCCGAAGTTACGTCAGCAGATGAGGAATTTGACGAATGGGGAGTAAGGCAGAGAATTAGAGACGGAATGCCGTGGTACATTGAAGGTCCCATAAAAGACATTGACGATTTTGGGAATTACGTAACGCCTGACCCTTTCTTACCTACAAGATTTGAGTCTGCACAAGCGATCATCAGGCTTGTCAAGGGAGACTTAGCGGTTGCAGGAATCGTGGACGGACCATTTACTAGGTGCTGGCTTCTCTCAGGCTTCGACCTATTTGTTAAGGCTCTGTATACTCGACTGGAAAGCGTTGAGAGTCTCCTAGACAGGATAACAGCGTACATAGTTGGCTTAGGAAAAGGGCTCATTGAAGCCGGTGTGGATCTGATATGGATTGCGGACGACCTCGGAATGGTGAATGGGCCCTTCTTGAGTCCAGAAATGTTCCGAAATGTCATATTCCCACATTTGGACAAGATAGTTGGCACTTTCAAGAAACAAGGGATGAAAGTCCTGCTTCATTGCGATGGACAGATCATGCCTCTGATGGACGATCTGGTCAAAATTGGTTTAGATGGCGTTCACCCTATTGAAAGGAAGTCGGGCATGAATCTCATAGAGATGAAGCGGAAATATGGAGACAGGCTTACTTTGGTAGGTAATGTTGATGCTACTGAGGTGCTCCCGCACGGGAGAGAGAAAGATATCAGAGTGCAAGTCTTCGAATGCCTGAAGACCGCTGCGCCCGGAGGAGGATATATACTAGCTTCGGACCACTCTATACATGAAGGAGTCCCGCCTGGAAATGTGTCGATAATGTTTAGACTCGCAAGAAAACATGGGAGATATCCAGTTAGGACTTTTCAATCTTAGTCACAGGTCAATTGGTCACATCAGGATTTGTGAAACCTCAAATTCCTTTGTGGTGAAACGGTCTATAGGGAAGGATTATCGTGGGCATCCTTGAAGCGATATGATGAAGAGAGCATTGAAGTCCCGTTTCATCGCTTAGGTGTGGATGGAGCAAAACACTCTGGAGGTAGTTCGAAGCTGGGAAGGTATAAGTATTCATTTTGTATACAAGATTCTTGGTGGTGGACATGGATGAAGTTGTCACATCTAGGCTTTCTGAGGAACTAGTTGCAAAGGTGGACCGAGCGGTTTCGAGGGGGTACTTTCGGAGCAGAAGCGACGCTTTGAGGGCTATTGTTGAGGGATACTTCAGGGAACATCCCGAGCTTTTCCTTGGAAAGGAAATCGAAAATATTCTGGCAACAGCACCGAACCTCTCTGACGAGGAGTTGGAGAAGCTTGGATCTAAGCTGTTCAGAGATATGAGTGTTGCTAAGCTCGTCGCCGAGGGTAGAGAACGATGACTCTTCTCTACCTCGACACGAATGTCATCCTAGCAAGATACGCTTCTAATGAGCCGCAGCATAAGGCTGCAAAGAATATTATCAACCGTATTGAAGAGGGGGAGATGGATGCCTTGACATCGGTTCTCACGCTTCTTGAGGTCGCCAGTGTAACTGCCAAGGCCTATGAGAGGTTTGTGGATGTAGGTGAAAATATGAAACGTGAAGATGTCACTAGCGCCTTCCTAAGAAAGGTTATAGGTCTTATGAACCTGAATTTTATTCCGATGGGCGGAGAGATCGACTTGAAGATCGCTGAGCAAAACCTGAAGTTTCCGACTGTCTTGGCGGTAGCTCTTGAAATAGCACCGAAAACCGGGCTCAAAATCTTAGATAATATTCACCTCGCAACAACAATCGTCGCGTCTAGAATTTATGGTCAGAAAAAAGATTACTTCGTAACGATAGACGAAGAAATCCTGCAACGCCGTGAACACGTTGGAGATTGTATAGAAGCCCGAGTTTCCACACCGGTCGAAATGGTAAAACTGTAGTTGGTTCACTGTGCCAACTTGGTTAGGCGAACCCCAAGTCCTTTTCTGGTAAGGAACTTATGGGAAAAATTGTCTTAATCAGCGGTTAAGTCCATGCGTTTCAAGCGTAAAGTCTTTATCTCGAATGGTTTCAGGTCTAACGTAACCGTGTCTTTCTCAAGCTTCAATCTATCAATCTCTTTTTCCATCAAGTCGACTTCCA
>JAUQYT010000311.1 GCA_030587605.1 Candidatus Njordarchaeum guaymasense | reverse complement strand
AAAGTGCTATGCAGAGACTGCGCTTCTTTTGGCGAAACTGAGGTAGAAGAACTCGAAGAAGCTGAGGAAATACCAGAATAGTATACTATTGAACAGTAAAAGGGGAAAAGGGGAGATAAAACAGAGGATGGGGATAACGGAGCCACTTGCTACCGTCTACTAGGAGAAAACCAACCTCTCCGCATTTCTCCCCCATTTTTTTGATTCTTGCCTCAGTCTCTACTAATCTACTTTGAAACGTAGCAGCGCAGCGATTCCCCCCAAGGAAGTAAGCTGTTCTCCCGGCTCGCTCGCAGAGATGAGGATCTTGATTTTTCCTCTCATTTTCTCAGTGTTTCTGAGGAGTTCATCTAGTTTCCGCCTCTCCTCTTCAGCTGCGCCTCTCAGCATACTATCTGTGATCAAGAGTGTTTCAACTGCGCCGAATGATACCGCTTTCTCAACATCACTTGTTCCATAGACGACTGTCTTTTCCCCTTTTCCGAGTCTTCGAAGTAACTCATCCATAAGGGTCGATTCTTCCACCAGGCGGACTTGCTCGAGAACCTTATTGAGCGCGCCTCGTCTTATGACTTCATGCACGCCCGCAAGTCCACCGTTGCTAACGCTCTCCAAGGAGCAAAGGCTGGCAATGTCCTTGTCCTTCTTGAGATATGAGAGAAATCGCTCCTTCGTGAAGCCTGGGCCGGCAACTACAATGCTCTTGATTCTCTTGTCATTAAGATTCTGTTTCACCACTGAGTATACCTGTGAGAAGAATTCTGAGACAATGTGATCCCTCTGTTTTGATTCATCTCCTTTACCAGGTATGCTCATCGTGATGTTCGCGCAGACGTCGATTCCGTAGTCACCGACTTTCGCTACACACGCTTCTCCTTCTTCGATGGCTACCACCATGACTTTCCCTTTTTCTTGGCTTTCGAGGGATTCCTTTACTCTCTTCAGAAGATAATCATGCCACTTCTCCTTGACAATCTTGGCTTCAGCACCCGGCTCCAAGCTGAGTGTGTGATAGGACCTGATCTTAATCAGGTCTTCTGGGCCCTCAACTATTGTGCCCTTGACTCGAAGCCTGTTGAAGTTGGGATCGTAGAAAACGTCCTCGACTTGGATGCCCAAGTAGAGACTGACGCGCTGCCCTTGATCTTGCCGGAGTGTCTCCTCCTTGGCTTTAACGCGCCTTTGAGTCCTGGCGTAAACCCTGTCCCCTGGCAGAATTACATTGTAGAGGATCCAGAGGTCGTCCAAGTTCTCAGGTTTCAGCACTAATGTGCCTTTCTTCAGGTTCCGGTGGACTATTTTCAAGGTGAGAACACGACCGATAACACTCATCGTCTTTCTAGATAGTGCCAATGTGCCTATGATATTTCTTCTGGACAAGGGATAAGGCAGCAACATTAAGGTATCGAGGGGAACAGTATCACCTTCAATGTTTCAGGTTTCCCGGCAACTTTGAAGGCTTCTAAGGCTTCAGCCAGCGGGAACCTCGCAGATATTAATGGCTTAACCTTGACTTTTCCTTCGCTGAGCATGTTGATAGCTTCGTCGAATGGTCCGCAACGCGAGCCCTGCAGAGTTATCTCTCTAACAGCGACCTGCGTCGCATCTATAGTTGCGTTTTCCCCGTGCGTGCTCTTCAGAGCGACTGTCCCCCTATGGCGAACCAGGCCTAGAGCCATGTTCACGGCGTCTGGTTTCCCAGTTGCCTCAACGGCAACATTGGCTCCCAACCCTTCCGTTTCACTCATAACGGTCTTCTCGGGGTTCTGCCGCGCAACATTGATCGTTCGATCTACGGCGCCAATTTCCTCTGCCAGTCTTAACTTTGAGTCATGCTTCCCCAACATGAGCACCTTGGAGTCAGGCACCGCAGCCTTGACGGCCTGTGCAACAAGTTGTCCTAGTCTGCCATCCCCTACTATGACAACGGTATCCTTTGAGTCTATCTTGCTCAGCTTCATTGTCTGTATCGCGGCGGCTAAGGGTTCTATGAAGACTCCTTCCTCGTAGCTTATGGGCTCAGGCAGGATGTGAACGTTTTCCCTCGGAACAGCCATCAACTCTGCGAAAGCACCGTTCACATCGATTCCAATTGCTTTGCGCTTCAAGCAATGAGTTGGAATACCAGATTCACAGAAAAAGCATTTTCCGCAAGTCAAGTTTATTTCGCTGGTAGCCCTGTTGCCAACATCGATGTCTTCCACGTCTTTACCTACTGCTGCAACCTCACCTGCAAACTCGTGCCCTAAGACCAAGGGTAAAGGGGCTTTCAGCTTTCTTGACACGATCGCCAAGTCCGTGCCACAGATACCTCCAGCTACAACTCTGATCAAGACGCCCTCATCAGTTATGGAAGGCTGATCTACTTCCCTGACAACAACACCGCTCCTCGACATCACAACTGCCTTCAAACCTCACCACGCCCACTAGCCGAACGATTAGAGAGGTAACAAGAGTGATAGTGATCATCGATTTCTATCATGTATCATTAAAAACGCTATATTAAGGAAATCCATAAGTATTCATTGCAATATGTACGGGATAACGGAGGAAGATGTAAACACGCAGCTAGGCGATAATCATGAAGACTAAATTTACATATGTTGGAATAAGGGTGACGAATCTCCAGAAATCTATTGACTTCTACACGAAACTGCTCGGCATGAAAATCGTAAATCGTGGCAAGGTGGAGCAAGCTAAGGGAGAAGTCGTTTCCCTAGAAAGCGAGAAAGGCGGTTTCATCCTGGAACTAAACTACTATGAGAAGAACAGCCCCTACAATACCAAATACACCATAGGAGAGGGATTGGATCATCTAGCGTTCAAAGTCGACGACCTGGACAAAGCTTTGGAAGAAGCTCGTAACGCAGGATACCACACCGTATTGGAAATGAAGGCAAGTGGTGGTCGCTGGGCCTATGTTGAAGACCCCAACGGGATCTGGATCGAACTTTTCTGATTGTTATTCACTGAGTAGCTAATTGAACTAATGAAAAGACAATATGCCACGTGGACACAGTTGTGGATAGCCCACCTACAAGTATTTATTAAGAAGTGATGCTATCGTCTCGCTGAGTAGTCAATGCGCGGGTGAGTGGGGCCTCCAGCCCGTTCCGCGCAAAACAAACCCCGGGAAGTGGAGGTGAACCAGACCTGTTGAGTTCGATTGAGAAATGTTTCCGTATCATTGTTAGCTCCAAAGAAGATTCTGGCTCGAAGAGCTTTTCAAGTGGGCCCTATGATCGCCGGACGCTTCGCGTAGCTATTTCTGGGATAATTGCAGCGCTCTATGCGACGATGCTTGTTCTCTTCCAGTATTTTTCATTCGGTCCCTTGCAGATTCGTGTAGCTGATTCATTGATGCCACTTGCACTTGTATTCGGGTACAACGCCGCAATCGGGTTGTCTATTGGCTGTCTCGTTGGGAATTACTATGGGTTTGCCACTGGTATGACTGTGCCATTTGACGTTGTCGGGGGAGCGGTAGCGAATTTCGTTGCAGCTGTTCTCGGCTACAAGTTGCTTGGAGTTTTTGTAGCCAGAGGCAGGAAGGGATTTGCTTGGGTTCAGATGGCGATACTTGTTGAGAATCTTGTAGTGACTCTCATTGTTGGTTCTTACTTGGCTGTGTTGTTTCCGGTAGCAAGCGACCTTGTTTCTTCCGCAATCTTCTGGTATGTGGGGTTGTTCGTAGGCTCACTGATAGCAATGAATGTCATTGGTTACATGGTCTACAGGATGACTCACGTGGGACTTCTCTAGGCAGGCGAGCTGACCAAACAATTCGATGAGAAAAAGGATTTTAAACAAGCTAACACAAGAAGTCTAAGAGTAGCTCTGTGCGACGATTCTAAAATTCTTTCTCTTTCCAGACCATTCCGGAAGTTCGGTTTGCGGAGGTTTCACATTCATTGAGAAGCGAAGTGGCTGTAGTAAAGTGTTCAAGTTATGACTATGGTGAAGTCAAGAAAGCCATTTATTCGTCGATTAACATGGCAGGCGGCATCAAGAGTCTACACATTGGAAGCGCAGATAGAGTTCTGCTCAAGGTGAATCTTCTCGCCGCCAGGAAACCAGAAGAGGCTGTCACAACTCATCCAACAGTAGCCAAAGCGCTTATCGAGTACTTCCAAGACGCCGGCGCAGATGTGGTTCTTGGAGACTCCTCTGCCGCCGGTCCTGTTGAGACTAGGAAAGCTCTCAAAGTCTCAGGCATTGAGCAGGTCGCCAACGAGACAAAGAGCAAGGCATCCAACTTCGAGGCTGAGGGCTTCGCTAGGATCCCTGCGCCTAAAGGTGCAATGCGCCTCAGTGAAATGTATATAGCTAAACCAGTTCTCGACGCTCAACTCGTTGTCTCAGTTCCAAAGTTGAAGAATCATAACTTAACAAAGTTTACTGGAGCCTTGAAGAATCTATTCGGCACTGTTCCGACAGCCACGAGGATGAAACTCCATGCCCTTGGCAACATCAGGTATTTCAGTCAGGGCATTGCTGATATTGTCTCAGCAACCAAGCCGGGACTCGCTGTCATGGATGGAGTAATCGGAATGGATGGCAACGGGCCGAGTTACGGAACCATCAAGAAGGCTGGAATTATTGTTGCGAGCAGAGATAGTGTTGCGTTAGACGCGGTCTGTTCGAGTATTGTTGGCTACAACGAGAATGAGATCCTCACGACCTTCGAAGCATCCAGCAGAGGTTTAGGACATGGTGCGCTTAGGGACATTCAGGTCAAAGGGCTGGATGTGAGAGGACTCAATCTCTCTTGGGACAAAGTTAAGACAATGCCGTTGGACATGGTACCAAGCCGTCTGTTCAAAATGATGATTGGCCTTGTCTACACTAGGCCAAAGCTGATCAAGGCCAATTGCGCGAGGTGCGCAACATGTGCGTCTCATTGCCCAGCTCATGCTATTAGACTCGATCCATATCCCGTGCTAGACTACAATAGGTGCCTCAGATGTTTCACATGCAACGAGATCTGTCCCAATGGAGCTTATGAACTCAGAAAAAGCTTTTTGGCTAGGGTCTTAGGTCATATGGGAATTCAACTATGATGCTATCGAGTAGTACTAGAGGGCAAGTGGTTGTAATTATGGAATTACCGATGAGGGGAGGTTGCCGGTGAGCAACGCTGTTACTAAGGTTATGGAGCAGGTAGAACGAGAAGTTAGGGAATGCACAAAGTGTGATTTATACAAGGTCAGGAAGAACGCTGTTCCCGGCGACGGGGATATTAAAGCTAGGGTGATGTTCATTGGGGAGGCTCCTGGACAAGAAGAAGATCTGCAGGGACGGCCATTTGTGGGAATGGCAGGTAAGTTTTTGAGTCAGCTTCTCTCGTCGATAGGTCTCAGAAGAGAAGATGTCTACATAACCAATATAGTGAAATGCAGACCGCCTGGAAACAGACCACCTCGTGTAGCAGAGATGTCAGCCTGCTCCGGCTACCTTGATAGACAGATCAGAATCATCAACCCTAAGTTGATATGTCCAATGGGTAACGTTGCTCTGAAAACGTTCCTGGGAAAAGACTCCTCGATCTCAAAGGTTCACGGGCAGCGCATCACGTCGAAGGAGAGCACAGTGATCTTTCCTCTCTATCATCCAGCCGCAGCGCTCTATGTCGGAGGGTTGAAGAGCGTTCTGGAAGAGGACTTCAAGAAGTTGAAAGAGAAAATCGGTTAGATGTTCTCACGCCGTTCAAATGAGCAACTAATTCGATAAGAAAAACAGTTTTAAGCTAGTCGCAAAAACCTTTATGTTGGTATCGTTTCATATCCGTGCAGACGGCATTACTGTGAGGGCTGAAGCTTGGAGACAAAAGAACCAGCAACGATCAAGGAAACTGTTGAAGAGATTCTTGACACTGAAAAACTCAAGTATTGCTTTGAGTGTGGAATCTGCACGGCCAGCTGTTCAATATCGGAAATTTTCGGAAAAGACTACAATCCCCGGGAGCTACTGAAAAGAGTTGTTTTGAGTCCCGAGAAAGCTTTGGCTTCAGATGAGCTTTGGTTATGTGCATGGTGCTATCGCTGCCAAAGACGCTGTCCCCAAGCGCTTAGGATTCCGGAGATATTTCTGCTGATGCGCACAATCGCAACCAAACAAGGGCAAACTCAGCCCTTCGAGAACGCACTTCATAGAATTGTTAAAACCGTTCCTTTGCCACTTGTAGCGCTGTCTGTATGCTTTCACCCTGAACGCGCAGGATTGGACAAGCAGGCAGTTCTAGAAAACGCTGAAAGAATGCGTGAAAAATCTCCAAAAACCAGAAAAGCCAAAACCGTCTCTGAGAACCCGAAAGTTGCGGTCTTGGGCTCAGGTCCGGCTGGACTAACGGTCGCATACGAACTTGGCATGAAAGGCAATGATGTTACAGTTTTTGAGTCTCTCCGTGAGCCAGGCGGAATGTTGAGGAAATGCATACCAGATAGTCGACTGTCAAAACAAGTCTTGGCCAAGGAGATTCAATTTCTCAGGGATTCGGGTGTGAACTTCAAGACTGCAACAACAGTTGGAAGGGATTTGAGATTTGAAGACTTGAAGAAGAAGGGCTACAAAGCCGTTTTCATAGGTGTTGGAGCTCACAAGAGCGCGAGACTGAAAATCGAAGGAGCCGACCTGACAGGAGTAATTCACGCCCTGGACTTCCTATGGAAGGTCAACTCTGGAGAAAGAA
>JAUQYT010000300.1 GCA_030587605.1 Candidatus Njordarchaeum guaymasense | reverse complement strand
AGTCGAAAGGGCAAAGGAAGAAGGAGTAGAGTTCATGTTATTGACAAACCCCACCAGGATCATCGCCGACGAAAAGGGTTACGTGAGGCAACTGGAGTGCATCAAGATGCAGCTAGGTGAACCAGACTCTTCAGGGAGGCGAAGACCCATCCCTATTCCAGGTTCGGAGTTCACCTTTGACGTTGATACCGTTGTTATTGGAGTTGGCCAAAGCCCGAACCCACTTGTCCGTCAAACAACTGTGGGTCTGGATAGCGACAAGATAGGGGCACTTATAGTTGATCCCGAGACATTGATGACCACGAGAAGAGGTATCTTCGCTGGCGGAGACATAATCAGCGGAGGAGCCACTGTAATCAGGGCTATGGGTGAAGGCAAGAAGGCAGCTAAAGCAATAGACACGTATGTAAGAAACCTGTAGACAAAGTCGTTTCCACCTTTTCTCTTTTACTTTCCTTCACCGCCATTTTGACGCGAAGTTCCTGATATCGTCATTTCCATTCATAATGGAGCGTTTCTTTTCCCGTAGCAGTGTCGAAATTCTTATATACTGGATCTTGGGACATACCGATATGTCAATTCGAGCATATCGGTAGATGAAAAAGGTGAGAGAATTTGGAAGAAAGAACCAGATTGATCGTAGCGACTTGTGTGATAGCACTAGTGACGACGACCATAGTCATTGCCGGGGTTACTGTGTTTTCCCCAAGACCAACCTTGACGCTACTCACTACGACAAGTATGCAAGACTCGGGACTCTTGGATCTGATCAAACCTGCTTTTGAAGCAAAGTTTGGAGTCAACTTCAGGTGGATCGCGGCTGGAACAGGTCAAGCGATAGCCGCCGCGGCTCAGGGTGATGGTGATGTGGTAATCGCCCATTCACTAACCTATGAACGGGAATTCATCAATCACACGAGCACGAAGTATACGTACAGTGGTCACGGGATCTTCAGGGTCACTTTCGCGTACAACTACTTCGTAATAGTCGGTCCCACAACAGACCCTGCAAATGTCACAGGAATGCCCAAAGTCGACAATGGTACCCTGATCTTCAAGAGGATCTATGACGCCGCAGAGAGTGGGACATCAGGCGTAGTATTTACTTCACGCGGAGACAAGTCTGGAACGAATACTAAAGAGGAAACAATTTGGAAGGCATGGGGATTGAACGGAACTGTACAAACGAAGACATGGTATAAGAGCCTTGGTCAAGGCATGGGACCAACTCTCACTACCACAAACCAAATGCTAGCATATACTATGACCGATTATGGAACATGGCTAAAAATGAGAAGCGGTTTATCAGATTTGAAAGTCGTCAGTGCGCTACAATGCAAGGATCTGAAGAATACCTACTCGATAATGGCAGTTGATCCGCAGAAACATCCAAACGTAAGCTTTGGTCTGGCTGAGGATCTCATATTCTTCATGGTTGGTGAGGGGCAGAACATAATTGGCAATTACACTATTGACGGGGAACAAGTGTTCTTCAAATCTCCTAAGACTGACTGTTGGTGCGGTAGCCCACTTTGTCCCATTACTAATGGAACTTTCCATCTACCAGGTCCCGGTAGTAATCCATCTTGCCAAGACGACAGTCTTTTCTGCGGTGTGTGCAGTGGGCTTGCCAACATTCAACTTGTCGGTGGCCTCAGTTGCTTCTTATTGATGCTTCCGACCGATTGTGAGCGAAGTTCCTTGATTTCTTAGAATTAGGTTTTGATTGGCAGCGAAGACTCCTTATGCCAAAATGAATTACCCTCTACCTTTTTTTCTCTGAATAACCGAAGAAAGGTTGCAGAGAATGGAATATGGTGGATTATTGACATGAGTGGCATATTTGACGGTCTTCTGAACGCTCTAAGTCTCCTAGTCTCGCTGAACACTGAGATCTACGGGGTCATGTTTCTTTCATTACTTGTCTCTGGCGTTGCAACACTGGTTGCTTCGGCTCTTGGCATCCCCTTAGGGGCATCAATTGCCTTGAAGCGTTTTCGAGGCAAGGAACTCGTCAAGACGCTAACTTATACTCTGATGGGGCTACCTCCTGTTGTTGCCGGACTAGTCGTTTATCTAATCTTGTCTCGGAGCGGTCCCCTCGGCTTGCTGGGTCTACTGTATACGCCAGGTGCGATGATCGTAGCTCAGTTCCTCCTTGCTTTGCCGATCATAGTTGGGGTCACTATTTCAGCTGTGTCAAGTGTTCCAAGAGAGATCAGAGACACAGCCTTATCCCTGGGGGCAACTAACTGGCAGGCCACATTGACAATTCTCAGGGAAGCCAAGATCGGTCTGATAACGGCAATCATTACGGGCTTCGGCGCTTGCATATCTGAGGTTGGTGCCGTGATGATCGTCGGCGGTAACATCAGGTTTGAGACGAGAGTCTTGACAACCGCCATCATATTGGAGACAAATATAGGAGACTTCGGATTCGCCGTGGCACTCGGGATAATCCTTCTGCTCCTAGCCTTTATCGTCAATGTGCCGCTTGTTAGACTCCAAAGAAAACAAGGGATCATAGAGAAAGAGAGGCAATGACAATTGGTCGGGCATAGCAGTAACAACTCCACTGTAGTTGAGGCAGAGAGTCTCTCAAAATCCTACAATGGAAGGAAGGTACTTGAGGATATATCTTTCAAAGTTGCGAAGGGAGAGACATTCGTCGTAATAGGACCTAGCGGTGTAGGGAAGACGACACTTCTCCGCCTGATAGATCTCTTGGAATATCCCGGTGGAGGGAAGCTTCTGTTCAAAGGTGTCGATACAACTCCACTGAATAGCGGGGAAAGGCTTGCACTTCGCAGGAGAATTGGCATGGTCTTCCAATCAACGGTACTCTTCGACACAACCGTGTACTCAAACGTTTCATACGGGTTAAGAATACGAAGCGTTCCAAGGGATCTGGAGAAAAGGAAAGTCTCCAAAGCGCTAAGAACGGTCGGATTAGACAGTTTTCAACAACGCTATGCGAAGACTCTCTCAGGAGGTGAAGCTCAGCGAGTCGCAATTGCGAGAATACTCTCATACGAGCCTGAACTCATGCTCCTAGATGAGCCGACAGCCAACCTAGACCCAACAAACACTTCGACCGTGGAGAAAGCAATACAAAAGGCGAAGGAGAACTACGGCGCAACAATAATTATCGCCACCCACAACATGTTCCAGGCGAGAAGACTTGGAGATAGATTAGCCCTACTCCTGAATGGGAAATTTGTTGAAGTAAGCGACGCTGAAACGATGTTGACAAATCCAAAAGAGCAATTGACAAGAGCCTTTATAAGTGGAGAGCTAGTCTACTGAGAGCCCTCTCGTCATCTACTGAAGCATTTGAGTTTAACTGCACTTAGCTCAGCCGAAAAGCTATAAATATAGGAGAGAAGAAATAAAGGCACCAACCTGAACAAGTACCAGCACCATAAACGAGTGGAGGAAGCAACAAGTGGCGGATCCACTTTCAACACTGCTGGCAGTCATCATTGCAAATATAGTCATAATCATAGTACTCTTCTTTGTCATAGGGCTTGTTCTTGGCACTCTGTTTCTCATGCTAGGTCTCAGTGCGGTTAATGGCAAGCACAGAGAGTTCGGCACGGTCTTCGTAACTGTCCTAATTGGCGTTGTACTTTCAATAATACCATGCCTCGGCTGTATACTCTACTGGTACATGATCAAGACGCGACACGAGACAGGATGGGGCGGAGCGATAGCAGCTTGGTTGATCGCAGGACTAGTACCAATCGTGATAGTGGTGGGTGTTCTCTGGTTCCTTGGCATCGCCTTCTTCTGATTCCGTGGCTCCAAGCAGTGTTTCAAACGATCTTGGTATCCGTGGATTGCATGGGGGAACTCGGTTCCCCTGACGACTTTTTTGGGTCATCCTCAGACTGACATCTGCAATTCAGTCTGTTCTTAACAGATGCGATTATTTTTCTGGGGGGCCTAATGTTAGGGTAACGTTTGTCAGACAGTAGGACATATTAGCTATGTAATCGAATAGCAATTCAGTCCGTGCCAGAACAGAGAATTCTCCAAAAGAGACGGAGAGAGAACCTTGAAGGCGAATTTCAAGCGAATCATGAGACATCCAATAATGTTTTCCAGAGCTCTGTCGCCTTTTACCCTTTCTCACCATCCAGACTGCCGACCATATAGCCATCACTGTTTCAATTTTCGAGGACACCGGCTTTGCATAGGCTGCTTCATAGGCTTTCCTACAACCATTGGAGCCTTCCTTGCACTTGTCATCGCATCGTGGCTTGGACTGCAACTTGGATTCTTGGATGTGCTGTTCTTGGGATTCTCCATCGAAGCGACTGCCTTTCTCATCAAGGTACTCCATTTCTCGAAGAGAGTATCTGTAAGGGTCGGTCTGAAGATTGTTCAGGCAGTGGGAGTTGGTTTCTGGTTCTTTGTACCGCTAACTCTGCAAGCACCGCTTCTGCTTGAATTGTTGGTCGTGTTTATGTTGTATATGGCCGCTAACACTATTGTGGGTGCTGTGAGAGTCTACGAGACCGAGAAAACTTGCGGGGCGTGTGAGTACAAGGGCAACTGGAGCAAATGTCCAGGTTTCAAAAAGGTAACCAAGAGACTGTACGAGGCAGGCTTTCTAACCGCGTAAAAAATATCTTCAGATTGGCTCCAGGAAGTCAGGTTGAGATCCTTCTTCATTAAAGAAGATCGAGCTTCCTTACGCTTCTCCTTTGTTGTGGAGTTAAGATATGAGTCAGTCAGTTGCTAGGATATTTTTCGTGATCCAGTTGGTTATCATAGCTTGGACCTTGATTCCAAAACAAACACTCGAGCTCAAAACTGCTTGCACAATGCTTCTGCTAAACTATTTAAGTATGAAGGCAGCATATTGTTGGAAGGGGGGTCATAACGCAGTTTTCTTTGGGTCAAGCAGTTTGAATAACAGCGTGATAGAAAGGCTTCAATCCTCTTGATTCTAAGACAGCCCAATACTCCTGATTCAGGTCTCCTTCTTGAATACTATCCCTGCTCTGTTGCAGGCCCACTCCAAGTCTTCCAAAGTGGCGAAGCCGCTACTTGGACCCCTGACCTCAAATCTCTCAACTATCTTTCTTAGTTCGTCAACATACGTGAATGTGTAAGTTGACTCATCCGCGTTGTATATCTCGTAACCTTTGACATTCTTGGGATGCCCCGGGATCTCAAGGTCCTCTGCTTTCCGTATGTAACCGTAGAACAGCTTTCTCCAGTCCTCGACTGGGATTCTGTCAGGAACTTTGCATTGAGGCTTATCGGTGAAACATGGTGCGGGGAATGGAGCGAAGATTATCTTTCTGGGAACGTTCGGCATATCTTGCATCAGTTTGTCAAGGAATATTTTTGCATGGGCGTATCCTTGTTGGGTTGGGAAGTCCAGCCATAGAGTGACCAGTCTTCCTATGAACGTGCTAGCTAGTCCACTGGCAGCGTAGGTTTCCACGGCGAACGCGTTTGAGCCCTTTCCATCAATTTGATTCATTCGATAGGTTATGTAAGCCGACAACACCCCTGGATACGTAAAATGCGGTGCCTCAACCTTTACAAGCCCATAGCTTTCGCTTCCACTGAACTCTTTGACGTCTTCGTAGAGTTGGGGTGGAGTTCCACTTTCACTTTCAGTGCGTGTTATGAGAGGATATCCTCTTAGCTTCCATCCTCCTCTGTGCTTGGATCCCAGTTCCTTAAGCCACTCATCGATTCTGACCGATCCCTCGAGAAATTCCTCAGGCGTAATGCCATCTCCACCCCCAACTTGCAGGTAGCAGTTGGGTGCAAGTTCAAACTGAGGCCAAGGATGTGTCACGCTGAGGAAGACAATCGTACCTCCGTCGCTCAGGTGTTCCTTGATGAAGTTTCTGACCGGCGTTCTCAGCTTGTGATTTTTGATTCTCATTGCATTGACCTTGCAGACAAGGTGCCTGTCATGCATGGGATCGTAATGATTTATGATCTCAATATCGCTGTTCTTCTCCAGCACTTTCTTGCTTGCCGAGATCGCGATCTTAGCGAAGTCCTCGATGTCATCATAATCCTTGGGAGCCTTGAATGCGTGTGTGAAGTGGGACCATACGTAGGTGGTTCCCATGGCCACAGCCGTGGTCGGTGTCGTTGGAACGCCCAAGAAGATGATGTCAAACTTTTTGTCTTTTAGCCTCTTTCCAAGCAAGGCCATCTGTTCCGCAACTTTCCTATCAGCGTCTATCTTTACGGCCTCCTCGAATTGAGGGACTTTATCCCATTGACCACCATAGCCTGCTGAAAAGAAGAAGTCCATGAATGAAGAATATATGTCCAGAATTCTCTTCTTTACATTCTCACTCAATTTCAACCTCTCCGTTGTTGTACGACAGCTGATTTTCTAGACAAGTCAATGTGTTCATATGAATTGAGGAAAGAGCAGGAATGTTGAAGAATATCGACTGAAGTTCGTTACGTTATTCCGAGTTCTTTGAAGACTTCTGGGCTTGGCTCCATCAGACCAGCGCCTGGAAGCTGCTTGATCAGGTTTTTCATTCTTGGATTCAATTTAAGCGATTCCTTGAATGCCTTTAGCGCTTCGTCCTTCTTACCTAACTTCAGACATATTATGCCCAAGTCTATATGCGCGTCGTCAATAGTAGGCCCCAGCGACACTGCCTCTCTAATCATTGAGAGACCCGCTTCAGCGTCACCGGTCGCCATCTTCTCCTCGCCATCGTCAATCAGTCTGTATACCCGGTGCATGACAAGCAGGCGCTTCAGTTCGACGATGGGGTCAGGGTGATCTTCAACCCGCAAGTCAATATACCGGTCACCATAGCCTGCGCGTCCCACGTTCTTTCTCACCACTAGCAAGGCCGCGGATTGTTTTCCTCGAGCATCGCCACCACTTTCCTGACCGCCCTCAAGCGCAGAAACAAGCTTGTCAGCTAGCTCGCCTTGCGTTGACTCGAACTTCTCCACCATTCCGTTTACGACATCCTCTCCAGCCAAGATATTACCCTGAGCAGCGTAGTTCTTGCCCACCTTGCTTCCAGCCCACTCTAAACACCTACTTCCAGTGAAAGCGCTGGCATTGCCCTTGGAGTCCACGATTCCCAGCTGACGGAAGTCCTTCCCTTCGTCGTCTCGCGTGAGTCTACCGATAACTTCGTCGACATTCAACCCCTCCTTAAGGAGCTGTAGTCCCCGAGGTCCGTACGAGACATTAACAAAGGACTGAGTTGCGATCGCCCCGACCCCAGCTTCCGCCCAAGGAACAACAGAACCAACAGAAAAATAACGCGACTGCACAGTGACTCCTAAGTCTTTTGTGACCGGATCAAAAGCCACAATGGAAAAGGTGGAGGCCAGTTGCCCCATTTTGATAACTATATTGGATTTCATGGTGCAGATTAGCCCGAACTCGCTATTTTAGACTTTCGCCATAATGCACAGCATAATTTTGTCTTTCCATTTTGATACGATGGATCATTTTTAATCTGAGCGAAGCTTATCTTTTTCGAGATTCGCATTTCAAGACGCATGATAAAACCATCCTTGGCGGCGAGAGAGGAGGAAAAGAGAATATAGGAAGGGCGCTTCTCTTGAACGCGATGAGAAAGACAAAGACATTCTCAGCGATAATCAGTCAGCTCAAGAAATCCAGAACACGCGACGTTGTGAACACACATATTGAGAGAGAGCAGTTGCCCTCATATGGGTGCGATGCAGACGAACTAGGATTAAACGAATCCGTCGTCAGTGCGCTGAGGAAAAGCGGCGTTTCAAAGTTCTTCAAATTCCAAGAGGACGCGATACGCAGAATACAGCAAGGTCAAAACGTCCTCGTAGTTGCCGGCACAAGTATGGGAAAAACCGAAAGCTTCCTTGCACCTATCCTCAACTATGCCGTGAACAACCTTACGCGATGCGCAGCGCTACTCATCTACCCGACCAAGGCCCTTGCGGCAGACCAGATGGACAGGATATCTAAACTGACTCAGAGCATGTTCGGAGTTTCCTTCGCCAAATACGATGGAGACACAAGTGACTCTGAGCGTAACAGGATAGTGGTGAATCCACCTTCAATCCTCATAACGAATCCTGACATGCTCCACTTCCACTTTAGGGATCCGTGGATTCAGGAAATCCTTTCTTCGCTCAGGTTTGTCATCGTAGATGAGGTTCACAACTACGCTGGAGTATTCGGCAGTCACGTTCATTACATTATTCGAAGGCTAAAGAGATTCGTCAACAAGCGCTGCCAATTCATAGCTTCCTCAGCAACTATCGGGAATCCGAAGGAATTCGTTGAACTACTTTTTGGTGAGAAATTCACTCTCGTAATGTCTGACAAGGACTGGCGGGGGAAGCGCTCCCACGTAATGGTTGCCCCCCTTCACAGTAGGTATACGGAGGCAGTGTATCTCACTGAAATGCTTACGCAGAGCGGGTTCAAAACCATGGTTTTCGCTGACAGCCACCTGAGCTCGGAGCTCGTCAAGAGCATCGCCGACGAGAGAAGGCTGAAAATGGGGATCCACCGAGCTGGCCTACTCAAGGAGTACAGGAGAACCGTTGAGAAAGCATTCAAAGAAGGTCTGCTGAAAACCGTAGTAGCTACCCCAACACTTGAGCAGGGAATAGACATAGGTGACCTCGACGCTGTGGTTTTGATGAAGGTTCCGCCAACATTCACCAGATACATTCAAAGAGTTGGACGAGCAGGCAGAAAAGGAAGAGATTCAGGCGTATTCCTGATAATCGGCGATGAACCCATATCAAACTACTACGCAACGCACCCAGACGACTTCTACAACTCAACTCCCGAACCCGCATACATCGACCCCGAAAACCCAGAAGTCCTCAGAAGGCAAATCGTGAGCATGGCCTACGACCAACCCTTGACAAGCACTGAAGAAGAGAAACTCGGCAAAGAAATCAAATCAGTAAGCACAGTAATCTCGAAACTCCTCGAAGAAGACTACGTGCAAAGAACGAAGAGCGCTCTGACGCCAACGCGGAGAGGCGTGGGACTTCACCGAGCGACAAGACTGAGAGGGACAGGAGAAAATGTCCGGATCTACACCATGGAGAACAAGTACATCGGTGAACGAGGATTCCCCATGGCAGCTAGAGAACTCCACCCAGAAGCAATCTACCTACACGGAGGAACAGAATATCGAGTCATGGACTTCAACCCACGAAGAGCCGTAGTCGAGCGGATCCAGTATCGAAGCAGGTTCTTCACCTTAGCCCGCTACCGCTCCGACATAAAGGAATTCAAATCGGAGCTGAAAAGAAATGCTTTCGGCGTGGAACTAGTTTACGGTCCAGGTACAATCGGACACATAGTCGACGGCTACTACGAGAAAGACAGAATGACTGAGAAGACCGTTGCAGAGAATGATCTGGATGAACCGATAACGTATGATTTTCCAACAAAGATCATAAACTTCAAGCTACCTCTTCAGCTGACTTGGACTACTGTTCAGAGGGGAAGTGCGTCTCATGCAGCGGAGCATATCCTAATATCCGCAGCCGTGACCCTCACGGGGGCGGACCCCGTTGAGATGGGTGGAATCTCATACCCAGACGGCTCAGTGGTCATATACGATGGCGCATACGGTGGCTCGGGGCTAACAAGACTGCTCTACGAAAGAATGGAGAAGGACTTCGAAAGAGGAGCAGAAATGCTTGCAACATGCAATTGTGGCAGAGAAGATGGATGCCCAAAATGCACTTACTCACCGTATTGTGGCAATAACAATAAATATCTCTCGAAGACTGGAGCATTAATTACTCTGAAACAAGTGTTGAGGGGGAAAAGAACAAAAGTAGAGGAAGAACCAACAGGAAAGTCGATAGTGTAGCCACCTCATGGTTGCCTCTGTCAAGAACGCATCAGAAGAGAAGAAAGAAGAGACATGGCGTGACTAAGACTTCTTGGTCAGGACCGGTCCCTTGTAGAGACTAGAACACTCCTGCTGCTTGAAGGTATAGAAACAGTCCCAAGAGAAAAGCTATGAACCACAACGACGCTTGAATTCGCATCCAGAGTCCCACCTTCTTTGGCTTCTTGTTGAATACAAATGCTACGCCAATTACAAATGCTACTCCTCCAAAGAAGCCATGAATCACACTTGTAGCCAACCAGAGAGCAGAAAGAGAGCCTGGTGGGGCGGTAAAGGACGCGAGTAGCGACGGTACCATCACCAAGATCATCGACACAAGAATCAGTATAACTGCAACGGCCATCAAGTAGAGGTGTCTCTTGATACTCCTAGCACTTCTGTCCTCAACCAACCTGATTCCGACAACTAGAATCACTAGCACGACTATTTGCAGCACCAAATTCACGAGAGACAAGAGCGTCATGAGTGAGGGTATCAGCTTCACTTTTATATAAACCTATACTTTCTTTTGATTACTACGACAGACGTGATTTACGAGTACATTGCTTTGAATCTTAAACATCCTTTCTCTGCAAAATTATAAATAGACTCATCTCGATTAGAGTCAACTCGTAACAGACAGGGGATGCAGTTTGACTTCGACCAGCCTACTGTTGAGAAGAAGAGAAAACCATACCAAGTTTCTGGAGGTCGATGACTGCGCGATTCCCCTCTCCAAATCCTTGGCGCTTCGAATTAGTTCAGATACAAAGCCTCGCAACGGCAAAATAGCCGATCTGCAGAAAGGATTGAGACTTGTATATCAAGGAGTGGAGAAAGTCGGAGAAGGAACTGGTTTCGGGTTTCCAGTTCTAATGTATTCTTCTGAGACCTATTTTTCGAGTTCCTCTCACGTCTACATATCCGGGCGAGATGACTCCAAGACTATTCGCAAGGAGTTCCTCATGAATACAGTTTCAAGAAAAAAGATCAGGAGCATCAGATTAGAAAATCGGAAGTTGCGCACCGTTTGGAGACGATTGACGAGGCTCTATCAGAAGCATAAACGCTTGCGACGCCTCCTGGTACTGACGAGTATGTTCAAGAAGATGGGTCTCCAAACTGGTTTCGTAGAAACCGCTCCAGCCGGAAAAGTCATTGTAACTTACCGCATCAACGGAGCCCGTATCCATGTTAGAACAGTGGCAAGCCTTGTCAGAAGAGAGAACCTAGAAAAGATCTTCATCCTAAATGAACAGGGATCGAGTTTTTTCAGAAGATACTCCGATTCAAACGGAACAGAATTGCTTGACAAAAGGATCGATGCCTGGGAGATAACCGAAGCTGACTGCGCAGCCGTAACCGATTTACGCGGTAAGGTTGGTTTTCAACTTTCGAGACTTGAGAACACGATCTTGCGAGTAGGCCGCGAGTTCATAAAGAACTATATGGACTGGGTTGGATTAGACTACGAACTCAGCCCGAGGAACAATGTTTTTGAATACGAAATTCAGATTCTTGGAGTCTGATGCAATAAAATGAGATCTGCGGTGGCTTTGGTCTATCCGTATTTTCGTCCCCCTAGTGACAGTTCTCCATTTAGGTTCCCACCCCTCGGACTGGGTTACATAGCGTCGTACTTGAAGAAGCACAGTATTTCGGTTAACTTGGTGGACTGCACTTTTCTCAGACAAGAAGAAGCATTAGAAAAAGTTCGGTGCGGGAACCCAAGAATAATTGGCATCTACTCTATGTATTCGATGAAAGAGAAAACCATACAGATGGCTAGGCTCCTCAGGGAAAACTGTGAGCTACTTGTCGCTGGGGGCCCTCTTCCCACTACGAACTCCAAAGAGTATCTTCAGCATTTCGACGTTGTCGCTATTGGGGAAGGCGAAGAAACGATGCTCGAACTAGTCAATCAAGAAGACAATGGTGTCGACCTATCAAAGGTGAAAGGCATCGCCTACAAAGAAAACGGCAAAGCGAAGTTCACCAAGCCGCGCGAGTTCATAAAGAACTTGGATAGCATCCCGTTTCCTGATAGAGAGCTGTTTGACAATCAAGCCTACAAAGACTATTACTCAAGAAAATTCGGGTACACGACTACATCCGTTATGACGTCTAGGGGTTGCCCCTTCAACTGTGACTTCTGCAGCAGACCGGTCTTCGGCAACACACTTAGAACGAGATCAGCAACGAACATCGTCGACGAGGTAGAGGGGGTTCTCAAACTTGGATATGGGAGGATATGGTTCGCCGACGATTGTTTCACCCTAAACCGAAAGAGGCTGCTAAGAATATGTGACGAAATAATACAGAGAGGAGTCAGAGTCGACTGGGAATGCCTGTCGAGAGTGGACACGGTAGACATAGTAACATCAAGAAAAATGAAGCAAGCTGGGTGCGTTCGAGTGTTCCTTGGCATAGAGTCCGGAAACGACACTGTTCTATCTCTAATGAAGAAGCAGATAACAACAGGCAAAGCTAAAGAAGCAGTGAAAGTGACCAGGCAATCTGGAATCAAAGTTGGCGCATTTTTCATTCTAGGATATCCAGGCGAAACCAGTGAGACAATTCTCGATACGGTAAGTTACGCGTCTGCACTTCCATTGGACTATCTATCCTTCACCATGCCTTATCCTATTCCAGGGACGCCTCTTTATGACAGGGTCAGAGACAGAATGATTTCAAGTGAATGGGAAGAACCTAAGGGTCGACGCTTGGTTAAACACAAACTTGTATTCCGTTCACCTATCTCGGAAGCCAAGCTCAAGTTTGCCATCGTGAAAGGCACCGCACAGTTTGAGTTGAGGAAACGCCTGGGAACCAGATTCTACAAGTTGATAGGTATGCCCCTAGAGCATCTAACCAGCTTTGTATACCGACGGTTACACTGATCTTCGACCACTTGAAGTACCATCACTGAGAGAAAACCGAAGTACGACGACTCTGAGTATATTACCTCCTTTCTTGACGGATAGTTTCTTGTGGATTTTAAATCGATTGGTTTAGTAATTCGATAACATCCATAACGCCCTGTAAAGTCGAGCCATACTTTCGTGCCGAATCCTCCAGGTTTCTCTTACAGAAGGGACAAGTTGAAGTTAGAATCTCAGCTCCTGTGCCTTCAGCTTCCTTTATTCGATCCCTTGAGATCTCGATAGCCCAATCTGGAAACGCCGCCTTTACCCCGCCACCAGATCCGCAGCACCACGCGCTCGCTTTGTTCCTAGGCATTTCGACAAAGGTGACTCCAGGGATCTGCTTGAGTATGTTTCTCGGTGGATCGTAGACCTTGCTGTGTCTACCTAGGTGACATGGGTCGTGGTAAGTTACCTTCTTCCTGATCTCAGTTCTTGGTTTGATTTTGCCTTCCTTGATTAGCTGATTAATTAGTTCCGTTGTATGCAAGATTTCCAAGCCATATTGAAGATGCAGTTTTTCCGCGTAGTCTTTTTTAAGTGTTCTGTAACACCCAGCGCATGTCGTTACGATGCGTTTCGCTCCTGCCTTCTCTAGTTGAGCCAAGTTATCTTCTGCAATTCTCCTTGCTGTCTCAGTCTGCCCTGTTCGAAGAAGTGGAGAACCGCAACACTTTTCATCGCTCATCAAGGTGAAGTTTAGACCCGCTTTCTCGAAGACGTTTAATGTGACTAGGGCGATCTCCTTCTGTCTGTATGAGGACGTGCACCCGACGAAGTAAATGGTTTCAGCTATCCGGGGGAGCTTACTGATCTCGGGCTTCGGTACCCAGTTCCTGCGGTCTTTATGTGGCTCATTATATGGGTTGTATTTCTCTTCGACGTAGGATGCGAATTTGCTTTGAGGTTCGAGCGGACCGGCTTTCGCCCTGACCGCTTCTTCCCTTAGTGCCTCGATGATGTCTATTATCTTCTCACCCACAGGCATCTTGCACTGCGCTGTACAGTTTCCGCATGTGGTACACGCAAACACTTTATGCGCGAGGGAAGGAGACCACTCAAGTTCCCCATTCAGAATACCTCTTGCGATACGGATCCTGCCGCTAGCATAATATGGTTCAAAGAGAAACTTCTCTCCCGAAGGACACGTGGGCTTATACGTCTTCGAGGAGAAATCATACTTGCAAGTGTTGCAGCGAGGACAGAAGTAAAGCATGTCCTTGTACTCCGAGAGAGGCGACGACAAAGAGGAGCCACTTTTCTTCACTGGTTTCACCTCGCGAATCGCGCTTCCTTGAGATATTCTAGAGCCCCCATCTCCCTGGATTCATTATCCCACTCGGATCGAGGGTTCGCTTGATTTTCCTAAGCAAGTCAACCCAGTTCTTATCAGCTCGGTCAAGGATTTTCATTGCAGCCCATGATGGTGCCTTGTATGGTATCGCGCCAAGTCCTAGCATCATATCAGCAAGCTCGTTTAGCATTTTCTTGACCGTTTGAACCTCTTTCTCCGAACTCTTGTTGAAGGGGATTAGGAACCTGCATGCGGCAAAATGTCCGCCACGCATGAATTTGCCCCATATCAGTGGATCGAATCCGTGTTTCCTCATGATCTGCTCGCCTCTCTCATAGCCTTGAGCTAGCGAGCTAATCGGGCAATAGTTTCCCAACCAGGTCATCCCGCCTCCTCTGAACGCCATAAGCTGGTTCAGAGTTGTAGGTAGCTCGATGGCTTTGACAACCTTCTCACCGAAAGCCTCCAATGGGACCAAACTCACGTTTCGCTTGTCTTTTGCACTCACGTTTTTGACGACTTCGTTTAGAACCTCCTCCTTCGCTTTGAGCTCCTTATCACTGTTAGCAGGTAGAATGATTGTCGACCCCATCACAGGATCAGTTTTCCCCCTTTTTAGAGGAGACTTCTGGTCCATAAGCATCAACGCAACTTCCCACGTGATCTGAGTTATGTCTGATGCGATCTCTTTCCTCGCAATAATCTTCACAGTTTCAATCACATCTTTGTAGCTCTGCCCAATGAGGACAAAATTTCTCTTGAAAGGAAATATCGGCATAAGTTGGACTGAGATCTTGGTGACCACACCCGTTGATCCTTGCCAACCAATAAACAGACCAGTTAAGTCTGGCAGAGGATATCTAGTATACCAATGTTCGCCATTTGTTATTGCTGAGCCGATTTTGACTACATTCCCGTGAGGAAGCACAACCTCTAACCCATTGATCCAATCCGCCATGCAACCATATCTGTAGCTGAGGTCGCACAAGCCTTCGAGAAGCGCGTTGCACATGACTGAAGTCCAAGGTGGCGCATTTGGATAAGTATAGACTAAGTCAGGGTGATTCTCCTCCAAGAACCTCTTGAGATGACCGAACGTGACCCCAGGCTCCAGAACCGCATACATGCTATCAGAGTCTACTTTGATGATTCTGTTCATTCGCTTCAAGTCAAGAATGATCCCGCCTTTCTGAGGTATGGTCAGGCCACCTACGTTGGCACCCCCTACATAGGGAACTACTGCTATCTTCTCTTTGCTGGCGAACTTCAATACCTTCTGAACCTCTTCAACAGAATTTGGGAGAACCACGAAGTCAGGCATCATGGGAGTATTCTCGGTCATGTCTCCGCTATAAGTAAGCAGAGTTTCCTCGTCGTTGGTGACGTGCTCAGAACCGACAACCTCACCCAGATTCCTCAGAATTCTTACATTATCACTACTCGAATAACCTCTCTTCTCAACTCCTTTCACTGCGGAGCCAGTCATCCTTCCCTCTCACCTCTAACGTTGCGTTAGACAATATGACAACTGTTGAATGAATCATAAGAATACGAGAGCGCTCTTCTCTTGCCTTCCAACCCATCATGCAGGCAAGTTACTATGCGTAGAACTATTATAAAAAAGTAAACGCTCGGCTGAGCCGCCGCAAGTTCCCAAAAAGGAAGATTGAACGAGAGAAATTGGAGCCCCAGCGCTGGACATTGGCATTAGTGCGAAGTACGTCATGTGGTGGGAGATTCTGTCTCATGCGGAGCTTCGCTTTCGGATGAATAACCGCCCTGTTTTTCCAAGGTTACGGGCGCTTCTTGGTTTTTAGCAACATCCTTGTTCTTATTGTTTATTCTTCTTTTGCGAACTCTGATTTTCTTACCTGAGAGAGTCATGTAGAGCGCTAGGTTTCCAAGCAATTGTGTCAGCAATGCGAAGACGCCAACTATTATCACGTCAGGAAGGACATTCACTAGACTTGTTCCCTTGATCATGACTGCTCTAAGTCCGTCCACAGCATAAGTCATTGGATTGACCAAGACGACTGCCCTCAGCCAGTCTGGCAGTGATTGAGCGGGGTAGAATGCTCCCGACAGGAAGAACACTGGGAAGTTTATCAATCCGTTAACGAACTGGAAAGCTGTTATCTCTATCTTTACGCTCAGAGCGATCGATATTCCCACAAAACCAAGGGAAAGAAGGATAACTAGCACATAAATATACAGGATCGTGAGAATATCCAAGGCCATGTGAACACCGACAAAAATAGCTATGACTAGAACGAACGTCGCTTGAGCAACAACTTTTGAGACTCCTGCTAAGGTGAACCCGAGAACTATTTCTGTTCGGTTTACCGGCGTCGAAAGCAACATGTCGAAGTAACCGATTTCACGATCGAGTATTATAGGCATGCCCGCAGCGAAAAGCGATGTGAACAACACAGTCATCGCCAATATGCCAGGTGCAAGAAAGTCCATGAAATTGTAGCCAGACGAATAC
>JAUQYT010000098.1 GCA_030587605.1 Candidatus Njordarchaeum guaymasense | reverse complement strand
CAGATGTCGCGCGGATCGTAGCTGTTTGCGATAAGGACGAAGCCGTTGCCAAGGCGTTTGCTAGGTCACGCAGTGTTGAGGCGTTCTACACAGACGTTCATGAATTCTTTGATCACGAGGGTATGGATGCTGTCAGCATATGCGTGCCTAATGATCTGCATGCAGATTTCTCAGTCGAAGCCGTCGAGGCAGGCAAGCATGTCCTTCTTGAGAAACCGATAGCAAACACACTCGGAGAGGCGGACAAGATAATCTCAGCTGCCAAGAAAGCCAAGGTTAAGTTGATGGTGGCAGAAAACCTGTTGTTCCTGCCAGTCCACCGCCTTATAAGACAACTTGTGGTGGAAGAAGGGCGAATAGGCAGGGTCTTCTTGGCTGCGGCGTCCCAGATCGGAAACGATGTACCAATCATGGCTGAGCCAGGAGGCTGGCAGCATACATGGGTAAGAGCTGGGGGAGGAATCCTCATGGACTCCGGTGTCCACCGTCTACACTTATACAGGTGGCTGCTTGGCGATGTTGATAGGGTCTACTGCTGGATCGCCAAACAAGTAGTCAGAGGCATCAAGGGCAAGGCAGAAGACAACGCCATAATGATATTGCGCTTCAAGAATGAAGCATTGGCTCAGCTCACTGTCAGCCTTAGCGCAACAATGGATGCATATGATGACAGACTTGAGCTCTACGGAACAGATGGAACAATAATCGAGGATCATGCCTGGAAAAAACCGCTCCTAGTGTACTCAACTAAACCAGGTCTGGGGCAGAATGAGTGGTATAGACCAGAGGTTGAGCATGAGCCCTTCCCAGTCACATACAGAATCTCATTTACGAATGAAGTCAGACACTTCGCAGACTGCATCACAAGTGACAAGCAACCAGAGTCAACTGGCGAGGATGGGCGAGCTGCGTTGGAGATTACCCTACTCGGCTATCTGTCTGCGAAGACCCATAGAGAGGCGAGGCCTGGCGACATTACGTCAAAGTTCAGGGCTTCAGAGTAGAAGGCCGGCTTTCTTCGAAGCGGGATCTGACACAATGATCGTTGTCAATGGCAATAAGTCTGGCGATGCACACTGACCCGCTATCTGGTTTCACCATCTGATGCGTTTCAGTATTGACTCTAGCACAACCTTGTTCTTCTTGGCTGTTTCGAAGGGCGCTGTGCTCTCCCAGACATCCACTTGGAGCCATTCTAGGTGTGAGCAAGTAGCTTTGAGTGTCTTCATCACTGCTTCGATGTCTATGTTGCCCTTCCCGAATTCTAGGTGATTGCTCGACAAGAAGTAGGGCGTAACCCATCCGTCGTTGTCGGCTATGTGCGTCCAACCGACTCTGCCCTTCAACGCCTTGAGGAAGCCCACTGGGTCACCTTTCGAGAGAGTATTGGCGTGAGTAGTATCATACAGGACTTTAACGTTTTTAGATTTGATCGCCTCAAGGACTTTTAATGTGTCCTCTATGGGTTTCCGTACGAATCCTCCGTTGAGTATCATCTGGGGCTCTGGTTCGAAGGCAAGAATAACTTTGTTCTCCTCAGCGGTCTCGACCACCTGGCTTAATGCATCGATGAACAGGTTGACCATGTCGTCATGGCTGTACCCGGCCATAATAACGTCTGCCCCGAACTGTGGGGGTGACACGGTAGCGACTTCAGCCCGCAGTGCGCCGGCGAACTCAATCCATTCCTTCATGGTTTTGACGAATTGTAGCCTGGTATCTTCGCTACTGCTGATCGGTGAATACATTCCTGTGACGAACCCCGTTTGGATGCAGGGGATCTTAAGACCATGACTCTCGTACTCTTCTCGGAGGCTGTCTTCAGAACCCTTCGAGAACGACTCGTAGTAAGGGTGCAATTCGATACCCTTGAATCCTTCCTTCTTCGCGAATTCGAGGATCTGCTCCTTATCAATCATCTCGTGCCAGGGCTGACCAAAAATGAAACCGTTCTGACCTAAACAAAACTTTGGCATGAGGTATTCCTCCATTGGAGGTTTTCGTCTATATCCGAGACGCACATATTAAGTCTTACGGTTCTATACGCTGATTGTTTTTCCTGTGGCAGCGGACTCGTAGCAGGCCAATATTATTTGAACGATCCTTTTTCCCTCTTCACCTGACACGAACGGCGACTTGTCTTGGAGCACGCAGTCAATGAAGTGCCTCACCATGTAGAAGAAGGTGTTCAGGAAGTTCGTGTCAAGCTCGTATTTCGTGAACTTCACTTGCTCTGCGCCCATTTTCAGATCCTCTATCGTCTCATCGAGAATCCTCTCGTTGCAGTAGTTCCTCCACATGCCGTCCTTATAGTGGAGCAGAGGAGGTCCTTGAAGGATCTGGTCTTGGACGCCGTTCACAATCACCATACCTTGGTCTCCGACTACTTCGGTTCGGTCGTCCCATACTGCGGGAGGGCCGCCCACGTTTGCAGTTATTGTGCCATAACTTCTATTCTGAAATTCAAGTGAGATACACCCAACATCCTCAGATTTGAGATGTGGGGCCGTCTTTCCCAACACGCATGAAACATGTTTCACTTCACCCATCAAGTACCTGGAGACATAGAACCTATGAATGAAGGCCTCCATCATGACGCCCCCAGCGATCCTTGGGTCTCCCCTCCATCCATGTGCTGGCCAGCCTCCATGAAGTATCGACATCAAGACTATTGGTTTTCCAATCTCTTTCTCAATGAGTTGCTTTGCCACTTGGTGCGGGGGCCAGTAAAGCTGATTGTGCCCAACCATGAGTTTCACGTTATTCCTCTTTGCAGCTGCGATCATGTCGTCGCATTCCTTCAGGGTGAGCGCCATGGGCTTCTCAGTAAGCACATGTTTCCCCGCTTCAAGCGCTGCCACTCCGACTTCATGATGAAGATTGGGGGTGAGGCATATGTTGACGGCATCTATCTCATTGTCTTTCAGAAGCAGTTCATAGTCAGTGTAGACCTTCTTCGCGCCCCATCTCTCCGCCTTCATCTTGGCATGTCTCTCGAATATGTCGCATACGGCATCGATTCTAGCGCGTCCATCCTTGAGGAAGCCGCGTACATGTGAACTCGAAATTGTTCCAGCGCCAATTACTCCAATGTTCAGGGGTCGAACCAAGCTGCTCATCTCTTGTGGCAGACAACTCCAGGCTACTGCTGGCTTTTCTGTTCTCACCACGCTTATTAGCATTTTGTGGATCGCCCAGAAGAGAATTCACTGTCAGTGTTAGACCGTCTCGATTAGGTTGGCGCGAGAAAAGGTGCATTCAGAAAAAAAGGGTATGAGAAGATCTCAAAGGTTTACGACCTTTCCAGTCTCAGCCGACTTGTAAGCTGCTAGCATTATCTCGACGAGTCTTCTTCCTTCTTCACCTGATACGAACGGTGTCTTATCTTCGACAACGCAATCGATAAAATGCTTAACAACGTAATAGAATGTGTTGACAAACTTTGTGTCGAGTTCGTATGTTGTGAACTTGATTTCCTCTGGGATACCTTCCATTCCTTCTGCAACTTCTCCAGATAGTCTTGGGTCCATGTATGTTCTCCACATGCCGTCCTTGTAGTGCATGAGAGGTAGCCCGCCCAGAATGTGGTCTTCTACCCCGTTTATGATTACCATCCCGTCGTCTCCCACAACCTCCGTTCTGTCATCCCATACTGCCGGCGGTCCGCCTAGATTTGCACTGATGGTACCGTACCTGTTCTTATCGAACTGCAGATTGACTATTACAATGTCCTCAGTTAGGAGTTCGGGTGCGCTCTTTGCAGTCATACATGAGACACGTTTCACTTCTCCCATTAGGTACCTTGAAACGTAGAATCTATGGATGCACGCCTCAAGCAGGAAACCTCCACCAAGCTTCGGATCCGCTCTCCAACCACTCGCAGCAAATCCACCATGAAGCAATGACGTACACATTATTGGATTGCCGATCTCATCGTCCACAAGTCTCTTTGCCTCTTGATGTGGGGGGAAGAAAAGCTGGTTGTGCACAACCATGAGTTTCACTTTGTTCCTCTTCGCGGTGGCTATAACCTCGTCACAGTCCTTGAGCGTTGTTGCTAGTGGTTTCTCGGTCAGAATGTGCTTTCCAGCCTCCGCTGCTTCTACTGCAACTTTTGCGTGGAGGTGTGGTGGAAGACAGATGTCGACTGCTTCGACTTCCTCGTCCTTCAACAGATCACGGTAATCAGTACAGGTCTTCTCCGCTCCCCATTTCTGCGCCTTATGCTTCAGGTCTTCTTCCATGATGTCGCAGACGTTTATGATTTTCGATCGCCCATCTTTTAGGAAACCTCGCACATGACAGTGGGAAATTGAGCCAGTTCCTATCACTCCAATCTTCAATTCTTTCTCCATAGTAGTTCTTCCTCTCATTCTTTGCAGATTTGTCTCTACTAATTGGAGTACTCTATCAAACGACATTGTCAAACTCTGATCCAGAGGTCTTAATATATAAGGAACGAGGATGACATTACAGAAATGGAAGGAATAGCGTTCAGCGCGCTCGGCGTGCATTTAGTGTTTCGTGTCGACGCATCTAAAACCGCGCCAGGTTTGAGGCGAATGCGAGTAAGCGTCAGACTAAACTAATCATCATGTCAACTAACAATCCGAAAAGGGGATGAGGGTAGAATTGGGCAATATCATTTACAAGGTTATGTTGGGGTTCTTCTGGACGATGTCATGCATGGCGGTTTCATCCTACGTTCTAGGGAAAATAATTATTGGTGCATGGTTGCCATGGTACACAGATCTACTGAACCAGATCTTCGTATCCAATTGGCTCATCACGATGATAGTTCTAACAATTGCAATGATCCTCTTGGGGTTCTTGTGTGTCTGGTCATCGCGTCATAACCCTGTGTCGAAGATTCTGTTGCTCACGTTGTTCGGTCTTGTCAGCGGCGCGTTCATAAGTCCATTGGTGTCAATCGCATTGCTGCTTGACGTGGACATCGCAGTCGCGCTGGCGATCACCGGGGGAATATTCTTTTTCCCTGCACTCATCGGGTGGATTACGAAGAGAGACTTAGCTCAATGGGGAAACTGGGTATTTGGGCTTCTCATCTTCGCCATCATAGTGTCACTCGTGAACTTTCTCTTCCCAACAACATCTTTTACACTGGTTGTGTCGATCATCGTTGTCATCGTCTTTGTTCCCTTGGTAGCCTATGACATAAACATAATAAAGAACAAGTTAAGTGAAGAGGAATGGGTAGCTGGCGTTGTGAATCTGTTCTTGGACTTCTTCAACATCTTCGTAAGGATCCTCTACATACTCATAATACTAGCGTCCAGAAAAGAGACCTAGCGCTGATTGGGGAGAAGGACAGAAGAGCTAGATGCTAGCAAGAAGAGAGGGCCTGACAAGAAGGATCCGAGAAAACCTCCGATTGTCCATGCTCTACCTTAGTGGCAGAAAAAGAAGGCTGTAAGCCTTAAAACAGGCGTACTTGTGCTTCTAGTAGCGCGCGCCATCTTCTTGGAGAAAACTAGAAGAGCGGTATCCATGTCTGAACGAGATTCTCCTACCCGTCCCAGACCCATGGAAAGCCTCTTCTGAGACACTTGAAGGCTTCAGCAAAGGGTCTCTTGATTGCCTTCCCCTCATTTGCATTCTTTTCCTTGATGATCTTGGCGATCTCGTCTCCGAGCTGCGTCTCATGTTGGCGAATGGCCTCCAACTTCAGGTCAATTGTGTCAGTTATGTCAATCCAAGTGTCTGGTAGGAAGGGGTGGAAGAGATACATTTCGAGAACCATGTGTGGCTCTGCGTCTTTCTCAGGATACTCGAACATGTCGTAAGCGAAACCTGCTGCCTCCAATGCCATCATTCCAGTGTGCCTGTGATCCCTGTTTCCTTCGTATGGTCTCCACGGATCAAACGTAAACACTATGTCCGGCCTGATATCACGTATGAGACCGATCAACCTTCTCCTTAGCTCAAGGGACGAATCCATATGTTGATCCTTGTAGTCTAGGAAAATCACGTTCTCCACGCCGAGGACCTTGGCTGCCCTCTTCTGTTCCTCCTGCCTCGTCTTTATGGCTTGGGATGCGGTTATCTCTGGGTCTGCGACCCCGTGGCGACCATCTGTAAGCAGAAGGTACGTAACCTTCTTGCCCATCTTAGTTAGCTTAGCCACGGTTCCTCCAGCAGCTATGTCAGTGTCATCAGGATGCGCCTGAATAGACAAAATCTGCTGAACCTGCTCTTCAAAAATAGTTGGTGACCTAAGCTTCCCGAATTTGGACAATCCTTCTCCAGGATCATTCCTAACCATAAGCATCATCGACTCCTTGACTCTTATGAAAACTCCCAATTGCTCGTGATCTTCTAGCGGTACTTGCTTAAAAAGTGTAGTCTTCACCTCTTACCCAGTTCCACTGGCACAACAAGCTCGGTCGCGTGAGAAATGGATGGTGAAGAGTGTGGTTTATTAAAGGGTTCAAAACATATAGCCCCTTCGTAAAATCTTTCGATGGGAGCGAGGCGATTTCTTCAGGAGGACTAGGGTTTGTCAAAAAAGAAACCCAGCAAGAGTGAGCCGCAACTCAAAGCGCCTAGTAGAGTGCGGACACTCTCGACCATAAGTTTCGCCAATTTGGTCAATGCTGGGGACACTGCAATGATTCCGCAACTCTACCCGCAAATACAGAGTAGCAAGATCAACCCGGGCCTTGCAGAGCTCGGAGGAATGTACACGGCAAGTAGAATGCTTCAGTCGTTAATGGCGCCGGTGTGGGGTTGGTGGAGTGACAGGTCTTCAAGAAGACGAGTACTCTCCATTGGATGCTTCATATGGGGTTTATTCACGATATTAACTGGGCTCGCTGTTCAGACCATCGATTTGCTAATTTGGCAACTGTTTACCGCGGTGGGTCTCGCGGTGATCGTACCGACAACTCAATCGTTGGTTGCAGACTACTATCCGCCAGAAAAAAGGGGAAAGTCATTCGGTATACTGGGGCTGGGAGGGTTGTTTGGAGCCATCGTGGGGGTTATCTTCGCGACAAGCGTAGCAGGCTTTGCCGAGATGACGGTCTTTGGCTATACCACTGAAGGCTGGAGATTGGTTCTCATCGTATGGGGCATTGCAAGTTTTCTTACTGGTACTATTGTGCTAATATTCAGCAAGGACCCTCTGCGAGGCGGGTTGGAACCTGAACTTGTGAAGGCTCTAACGCTCCAGAAAGCTGAGAGGTACAGGGCGAAGAGATCCGATTACAGGAAGATCCTAACAAATCGAACATTTGCCTTGATACTTGTGCAGGGAGTCGTGGGGTCAATCCCATGGACTGGTCTCCTATTCCTCGTCACTTGGCTTCAGTTCATAGGATTCGATTCGGGAACGTCAGGCATAGTACTTGCAATGATGATCGTGGGGACGGCTCTTGGAACCCTTTTCGGAGGGATAATTGGCGACAGAGCGGCGAGATGGCGTCCACGAAGCGGCAGAATTCTCATCGCCCAAATCTCGGTATTCTCAGGCATACCAATGACCTTCGTAATGTTCCTACTGATCCCTATGAATACGAGTTCAATACTACTCTACACGGTAGCGGGAGCCTTGACGGGTTTCCTCATATCATGGTGCGCAAATGGGTGCAATAGCCCGATCTTCAGCGAAATCTTTGAACCGGAAATCAGGAGCACAGTATACTCGGTAGACACGATGATTGAAGGCTCTGCGGGGGCGGTTGGAACTTTCCTCGTGGGTCTAGTGGCGGAGGCCTTCGGCTACATTCGAGTTCCCGAGGGAGTGTTAATCTCCAGTTTGCCGGATGCCGTCAAAGCAGTGAACATGTTAGCGCTTGCTCAGGCGATGTTCTTGATCGCTTTTATTCCCTGGGCTCTCTGCCTAATTTTCTATACCTTCGTATACAGAACATACCCAGGCGACGCGGAGAATCTGCGCAACAAGATGGAACATAGAAGAAAGGAACTAGAAAAATAATGCCGCTTACTTGATCCCCATCTTTCTTGCCATTGGAGTGTAGAGATCGGTACGCTTAACCACTTTTCCAGCTCTTGCTGATAAGACTCCCATGAGCGCCATTTCGACGGCTACCTTGCCTTCTTCGCCACGATATTTCGGTTCCCTGTTGTTGACGATGGAATCCACAAATTCTTTCACTTCTTCTCTGAAGGACAAGGTATAGAACTGCGGCATCGGCAAGTGTTCAACTTCCGGTTTTTCCCATTCCTCTGAAGGATTCTCTCCTTTGCCAGAAAAGAATTTTATTGGCTGCTCCCATGTCGTGTCCATGAGAATCGTCCCTTCTGTTCCATAGAACTCAAACCTGATAAATGCAGGACTGCCAATAGTCTCACTCAGAAAGGCTTCCCCGACGGTCCCTTTCCTGAATCTCATTAGAACTATTGCGTTGTCGTCTTCCTTCTCCTTGACTACAACATGCTCAAGTAGACCAGCTCGTACTGTGTCCACATCTCCCAGCGCGTATCTGAACGCGGAGCAGATATGAACACCTGCATCAAACCAGACTCCACCCCCGGCTCTGTCCGGAGTGCAGTGCCATGTATCTGGTTCCATCAGCTTTGGAACTTCATTGAGACACTCGGAGCCTCGCGCAAAGAATACTTCGCCTATCTTGCCGCTATCAATGATTTCCTTGATCTTAACCATCGTAGGCATGAACCTGTAGGTCTCCGCTATCATCAGCTTGACCTTCGCGCCTTTTGCTGCCTTTATCATCTTGTCGCAGTCCTCCAGTGAGGTCGCCATCGGTTTCTCACATAGAACATGCTTTCCGCTCTTTGCAGCTGCGATTGTGACTTCCGCGTGCATATAGTGAGGCAAGCAGATCGACACGGCGTCAATATCTTTCCTATTTATGACGTCATGCCAATTATCGTATTGAGCATCCATTTCATATTCTTTGGCCATCGTGCCTGCAACTTTTCCATCGATATCACATGCGGCTACCATTTCCACGTTACCTTGATCTATATGCGGGCGGTATGCGACTGCGTGCATGCAGCCAGCAAAGCCGCATCCTATGATTCCAACACGAATGGGCAAGTATTCCAACCTCCGATAAGAACTCTTTTTTTCCTCTTCTCATATTTCAAGGTTTGCCCGCGCGGATTCCGTATTCACTTGTTGACCTCTTGTTCCATGTCTGGGGCAAGGTCAGAGCGAATTGTCAGGTGGTCTTCCAGCGTTAAACCACTGACGTGAGTTTCGGCACAGAATACCCTCTTGACGTATCCATTTCTACAACATACAGATTTGTTCTCGGTTTGATACCGTATAGAACTACAGCCCCGTGCCTTTCAGCGATCTTGAGGTGCACATCGACTACCTCCCCTAGTATCACAGAGGCTGCGCCATAGCCAGGTCTGAGCACCGTTATCGCTAGATTTCCTTTTTGTCTTACTCTGGCAGCTTCTATCATTGCCATTTTCATTGCGGCATCCAGTCCGTAGATCGCTATTCTTGGGTCGTATGCAGTTGCGGATACCAGAGGTTGCTTGGTTTCTTTCATGCGATCGTCTTCAAGCTCGCTGATTCGCTGGTTATCTTGTTCAATGTTCTCTCCGTCGAGCGCAACGAGGTACGGCTCCTTCGCCGTTTCTGAGGAGCGAAGAATACATATCCTTAGCTGCCTGTTGACCTCCTCTTCTGTGAAGCCAACCCTCAGGGCTTGTGGTTTCAGAACCTTGTAGTCCACTCCAGAGGAGGGGATCATTATGCCGGTTCTCCCTTTTGCCATGAAGTTCCGAACCGTCTGAGCTAAGACCAGTTGAGACTGAACGGTTGTGACGCCACTCTCGACTTCGAATAGAACTGTCGAAAATATGGGATAGCCGCCACCCAGTATGCGATCTAGTTGCTCGGATCCTGTTGAGAATCTGCCTGGCGGGTCTGGTATGGGTCTGAATCTCTGTGGTTTATCAACGGGGAACACTCTGAACGGTGGGAGGACTTTGATCCCTCCTTCAAGCGTGAAAAGGAGTTTCCTTTCAGCAAGTCTTGTCCCTCTGAGCTTCACGACCTCGAGTGTTCTGAGAAGTCGTCCATCAAGCACGTCTGCGCCTAGCTTTATCACGCCATCAGCTATGAATTCCTCTACTCCTGTTCCGACGTGGTTCTCGCCAAAGGGGATCTCAACAACTAAGATTGTCGTGCATCCAAGGTGCCTCACTACCTTGCCAAGAATCGTCTGAATAATGACCCGCGCATCTAGCTTTCGATCAAAGGCAAGAGAAAGCGCCGAGTAGCTATCCATGACCAACCGTTTTGCCCCCGTTCTTTCCACCTTATCCAAAATTGTCTGCAATACTGTGGGGGCGCCTCCTTCTCTCAAGGTGGCTAAGTCAAGGAATACAACTTTTCCACTGCGAATGCATTCCTCACAGTCGGTGCCGAAGTGCTTAGACATATTAACGGCAAAGTTCTCTTTACTCTCAACAAAAGAGGCGAACACTCCAACTTCGTTCAAACGAGTACCTTTGCAGAGAAAGTTAGCGGCAAAAACAGTTTTTCCTGAACCAGGGTTACCAGCCAAAATGATCAAACTGCCCCGAGGGAAACCTCCCTCAGTAATCTCGTCAAGGGCATCAGTACCTGTTTGAACTCTCCCTAAGCTCAAGTTCAGCTCCCCTCCTGCCAGCATCCAGCTACAGAACATGAATGTGATAGTAAAAGTGACTATGCTTCGTTATGAATTCTGTCCCAAATCGATAACACTAAGGCGAAAACCAGTTTCCCCTGTTCAGAGACGGAATATGAGAACTGAGAAAGAGATTACAGAAAAAGGAAAAGAGAAATGTTGACAAGCCAATAGAAAAAGGAGATATTCGGCACTAATTACCATGCCACGAGCTCGAAGTTCTCTTTCATCTATCCTAGCTCTCTTCTCGCTAATTCTATTAGCTCTCGATAGGCTTAAAGTACTTGATGTCACTCATGGCTCCTTTTCTCTCTTCGTTCCAGACAGCTTTGACTCGCGAGCCTATTGGCATCTTCTTGAAGTCTTCCTTCTGGTTCCCAAGGGGCATGCCTCCAATGAACCAAAACAAGCCTGTGTCGGCCCCGTCGAGCTTTATGCCGCCTATTGCGTATGGTGGTTTAGGTAGCCCTGTGAATTGAACATAGCATATCGTGAATGTTAGGATTACTCCTGTATCTTTGACTTCAACCCACTCGGTCGTCGGAACGAAGCATCTTTCGCAGAAATTCCTAGGTGGCATGAGAACTCTGTTACACTTAGGGCACTTGATTCCCATTATCTTCTTGTTCTTTAACTCGTTGAAGAATTTAGTTGCTGCTTTTCCGGCTGAGTGCATGTAGGGTATGTTCCACCTGCCAGGAAACTCGAGAAACTGCTCTTTCTTCTCTTCGACTTTCTTACCAACGCTACTCATAATCTTGCTTTCCTCCTCTTCCAGAATTCTTAGTCTGCTTCAATTTTGCTGTTAGACTGAAGTAACCTCCTTTCTATTGCGCTTATGGTGTTCTCCCCAGTATCATCAGCGCGTGA
>JAUQYT010000272.1 GCA_030587605.1 Candidatus Njordarchaeum guaymasense | reverse complement strand
AACACTACTATTGCTCATCATTCCTTTGGCACCTCCCCTGTGAAGAGTGCGTCGTGAACCGTTAGGACGTTTATATCAACTGGACACGTCATGACGCATCGCCCACAGCCTACACATGAAGGCTTGCCAGTCTTGCCGGATTCTGTTTCATATGCTCTCAGCTTGTGTGTATACCAAAGTTTTAGGCGTTCAGACCGCCTTCCTCTGAAGTTCTCTCCCCCTGCAACAAGGGAGTAGTCGGCGAACATGCAGGAGTCCCAACGGCGCAGACGTGAGCCTCGAAAGTGGGCGGTCAGCTCGATCTCGTCGTATGCGTCGTAGCAGTTGCAGGTTGGACAAACCATCGTGCACTGCCCACAAGAGAGACAATTATCCGCAAAACCGTCCCATATCTTGCTCCCGTAGCTCAGTTCCATCATGTCAGGGAGATTCTTGAATTCGAAATTCTTCACGAAGCACCTATCCCGTTCCTTTCTCCACTCAAAGTACTTCTTTATGTCTTCTTTCTCAACTTTCTCATCAAAGATGTCTTGTCTCACTCTCGTCATGTCGTCTCCGACGCTCGAGCCGACCCAAACAAGGTAATAGTCATCGAGATCAGTGAAGAACAGGTCGAAACCCTCGTGAACAATGTCGGTACCAGTAGCTTTGCAGAGGCAACTCTCGCATGGAATGCACGAGTAACCTACGACGATCGTTTTCTCCCTGCTCTTGACCCAGTAAGGATCAGCTGGAGGCTGAGCGAAAAACTTGTCCAGAATCAGCAGTCCATGGATGTCGCAAGGGTGAATACCAAAGAGCACTCGGTTGTCTATCCAATCATAGTTCGGGTTGAACTCTTTCTCGGAGAAACGAAACATGTCGAAGTCTGTGGGGTGAAATAGTTTCTTCGGAGGAATCATCGGGATCACGTTGCCCAGATAGAGCTTGTTCCGATCCTTGATTTTCCCGTACATGAACTTGCCTTCTTCTCTGGTCGGACCCCAGAGTTCACCGAAGGAGCTAGTCTCCTCGAGGAAGCAGTCTAAATTATCCTTCTTCATCTTGAGTATTCTCAAAACTCATCATTCCTCAGCAAGGGTTAGTGGCAACCTCTCCTTTTAGTGGACCTTCTCCAAAATGAATTATAGTGTTATCATCAAGCTTCATGTAAAAAAATCTTTCTATGTTCTCTCAGAAGACGAGAGTCGCATCATCCTTCTCTATAGACTGATTCGGGAGCTGAGCGCGCCCCTTTGCAGCACTCACATCCGCATGCTCTCCATATCACAGGTATCCTGTCAATCAACATAGAAAGTATATAAGACTCGGGGAACAAACAATTTCACAACACGGATTAGAGTGATGTAAAATGAGGGGGAAAAACAAGTCGATTTCTTTAGCTTCGACCTTCTTCATCCTGGCAATAATAGCATTCAGCATCTGCAGCGTTCAACACTTTCAAACGGCTCGACCGACCACCCAGACACCTCAATTGATTCCTCCGCCTCCCTCTGCACCCCTCTGGACATACACCACCGGCGGCTATGTGCGGGCAGTGGCTGTCTCAGAGGATGGCAGCACAATAGTAGCTGGAAGCTACGACAATAAGATCTATGTCTTTGGCAGGCAGAGCAACGCAACCATGTGGACATACAAAACTTCCTCTGACATATATAACGTAGCTGTTTCAGCCAATGGGAGCACAATAGTCGCAGGTGCAGCAGGACCAGACAATACGATCCGTGTCTTTGGGAAACAAAGTAACACGACAATATGGACGTACAGAACTGGTTCCATTGTGTGGAGTGTTGCTGTTTCAGCCGATGGTAACACGATAGCTGCAGGATCGGCAGACCGTATGATTCGTGTCTTCAGTAGACAGGACAACGCAACAATATGGGCCTACTACGCCGACCCTATGTTCAGTGTAGCTGTCTCAGCTGACGGGAACACGATAGTTGGAGGAGATGACGACCGCATCTATGTCTTTGGCAGGAAAGACAACACAACCATGTGGACCTACAAAAGTGGTTACAATTTGTTTGATGTAGCTGTCTCAGCAAATGGAAACACTGTAGTCGCGGGATGCAAAGATTCGACATATGATAACTATGTCCGTGTCTTTAGCAGACAGAGCAACACAACATTATGGAACTTCGGGGCTGGTACTAATGAATTTTTCGACGTTGCAGTTTCTAGTGACGGAACAACTATCGGAGCAGGATGCTACGACCATCACCTTAGAGTATTTGAGCGAACCAGCAATGCATCTCTGGTTGATTATGACACGGGGAGAGCCATATTGAGGTCACTTTCTGTATCGTCCGATGGATCCACAATAGCTTGTGGCAGTGGCCCCACAGCATTGTCGTACTCCAAGAGTTATGGACCACTTTGGAGTTACGTCGTTCCCAGCGACATAGGATCTACGAGTGGGGAATCTGTGGCAATTTCTGGTGATGGTAGTGTTGGAGTTTATGGCTGCAGTGACAATAAGCTCTACGTGTTTCAGTATGATACAACTCCTCCCGTTCTGGGTTCTCCTAGTGTTTTTCCTTCGAGCCCTGTTGGCGGTCAGAATGTGAATGTCTCGGTCTCAGTAACTGATAACGTGGAGATCTCCGGAGTCTATCTGTACTATTGGAACATAAGCTCGAGTTCCTGGAGTTCCGTGGCGATGAGCCACACAGGCGCGGCGTACAAGGCAACGGTTGGACCATTCTCATCAGGGGAGGTTGTCAGCTATTACGTTGCTGCTAGGGATACTTCAGGAAACACTGCCGGTTCACCTGCGGATGCGCCACTAAGCTACTACACCATCACAATAGGAACTCCCCCTCTGGAAGAAACTGCGACACCTGAGGGTATCCAGTGGACTAGTGTCGTGATTGGTGCGGGTTTGGGCGTGATCATAGCGATGATTGTCTCCCTTGCGGCGATGCGAGGAAAGAGGAGTGGAAGATAAGAGAGGCGCTGTATAGCTATGAATTCGGAAGTTGGAAATATGTGGCAAGTATTTCCTTCCTTCCTTTTTCTTCGTGAAGACTATTGCGGAAAGGGTTTTATGAAGTGCTCTTTCATAAGAAGCTCATTTATCCGCTTGTTAGCCATGATCCTTCTCAATGTGTCTTCCTGTATTTTCTTGGGGTCGACTTTTACCCTGGCAGCACCTGTTCTGATGGCTGCGCGTGCTATTGCTGCCGCTTCTCTTGGGTACATTTCGAACTCTGTCATCCTGGGAACTATGTAGTCTTCAGTTAGACCCTTCTCTTCGGCAAACTTCGCAACTTCTTGGGCTGCTTCTATCATCATTTCTGTGTTTATTGTTTTTGCGTGTACATCGAGCGCTCCCCTTAGTATTGCTGGGAACCCTATGCTGTTGTTAACTTGGTTCGGGAAATCAGACCTGCCAGTGGCGACTACCTTTGCTCCTGCTTCTTTTGCTTCACTGGGTAGTATTTCGGGTGTCGGGTTTGCAAGTGCAAAGACTATCGGAGTACTTGCCATGGACTGTACCATCTCCTTGGTTATAACACCTGGGCCTGGCTTCGAGATTCCGATTACCACATCAGAGTCCTTTAGTGCTTCTTTTATTGCACCTGTTCTTCGTTCGCCGTTTGTTGCTTTGGCGATCCCAGCTTTCCACTTGTCCATGTCGGGTCTGCCGTCGTATAAGATTCCTTTGCTGTCGACCATGATGATGTTTTCCTGTTTTGTTCCAGCTTCAATGAGAAGCCTAGCGGTAGGGATACCTGCAGCCCCAGCGCCGATTATAGCTGTCTGGATTTCCCCCATCTTTTTTCCTGTTACCTTCAGTGCGTTGATTAGTCCTGCGAGTATTACAGTCGCTGTTCCCTGTTGGTCGTCGTGCCATACGAATATGTCCAGTTGCTTCGTGAGCTCTTGGAGTATTTTGAAGCATTTAGGTGAGTCTATGTCTTCCAAGTTTATGCCGCCAAAGGTTGGCGCTATCCACTTGACTGCTTGAATTATCTGGTCCTCGTCTTTGGTGCCAAGACATATCGGGAATGCATCTACGTCCCCAAGGTACTTGAAGATCAATGCTTTTCCTTCCATTACTGGCATTCCTGCTTTTGGACCGATGTCACCCAGTCCGAGAACACGAGTCCCATCTGTGACCACAGCGACAAGATTCGACTTGTTTGTCAGCTCGTACTGGCGGTGCTCGTCGGCGCTGATTGCTCTACAGACATCAGCTACGTAGGGAGTATACCAGTATGAGAAATCGTTCAGCGAGGTTACTGGAACCTTAATGTTTGTTCCTACCTTACCCCGATAGAATCCATGCCATTTAACAGCGACGTCTCCGCCTTTCTTTTCCTTGCCAACAGCATGCTTCGGTTCTGTCAAGAAAACTCCCTTCTTCTCATATGATACTGTGTCATTCATGAACTATCCCAGCAGATTCTCGATGATCTGCAACGGGATAGATCTTCACGGCTTAAAACAACTCATTAGATTTATCTGAGACATACAAAATGCCTCACAATTGACAACAATCAATCGAAGACGGGCACAGTTAATATAAGGGGTTTGGTCACGATATTGACGGTATAGAGTGAGGGTTCTCTGATTTCTCAAGACGGACGAGAACGTTTTCTCGGAGACTGAACGACACTTATATTCTCTAGTTTGCTCTTCTTCTTTTCGAAAACCTTTTGAGACATTGAAATAGTTTTATAGGCTAATTTCAGACATACAGTTAACTTGGTCGTTTGAGACCAGCGACCATTTTCTTACTTGTCCAGACAAGGGGATTAGTAGTCATGACGGCGACGTTTGATCCTACGTTACTCCTCACCCGTAAGGGTGATAAGTGGTTTCTCGGAAACGGACGTGGACTCATCTATGCTCCGTCATTCCCTGAGTACCTTGATGTCCTCGGGTTTTATGACTACGCGGACTACTTCGACATCAAAATTGAACCGATCTTCACCATCGCGATTCTTGACGAGGATCTCAAACCTGTGAGGCTGGAGTCTCAGGCTTCAAGTCTATTCTGGACTCCCGCATATACAAAGCAGAGATTTACCTCAGATCAAGGAATTGAGGTAATCGAGTGGAAGGCGATCGCGCCCAATGACGCTCTCACATCGTTGCTTGAGATAAACGTAGATAGTGGAGCGTACAAGTCTCGAAAGCAACGGCTACTACACCTCGTTCCTTGGGTAGCATATTCTTCAGCGTCGGTTGTAGACGTAAAACCCATTTCGAACGCTGGAATTGTGATCCGCCGTAAGAACCCGACAATCGTGCAGGCGATGGGCTCCAAGCTTGATCTTTCTTCTTTCACAGTGAACTTGTCTCAAGGTTCAGAGAACAAGCCAAGGTGGGAATTGACACCATTCGATGACAAGATCTCTGGAGGTCGATTCAAGAACGAGATCAAACGTGAAGTCGGCACTGATCCCTATGGACTCCTTTATATTGGGCTTCACTACCCGCTGAGACTGTCACCCCAAGGCAAGGCAACTTTCTCGTTCAGTTCTTCATTAGCTCTCTCTGAGGACGATGCGGTTAAGAAGCTCCAGGCGGAGAGGATAACAGAAGCTCGTGAGACAAGTGTTGACTTGTGGGGAAGTTTCTTCGCGTCTGTGCCCATGTTCCGTTGCTCAGACCCATTCATTGAGAAGTACTACTGGTATAGGTGGTATGGTCTCCATCTGATGACTGTTGACGCGAAGTATGGGAATCACAGGTATCCATGTGTCTATGAGGGATTACGGATATTCAGGCGCCACATTTCCTACTCTGCCCAAACCCATGTCTTAGAGACCCGATGGATGAGTCACCCAACCTTAGCGCAAGGATGCATTTTGGGGTTATTTCAGCACCAAAAGCCCAACGGTTTTCTTCCAGGAATCGTCGGCTTGACCGATGTAAAAGAGAACACGTTCTACCACGCTAATTGGGGCAGAGTTGTCACCGAACTGATCAATATCCATCCGGACATGGGATTCCTGAAACGCATCTACCAGCCCCTCTCTAATTACCTGAACTACTTCGTCAGTGAGAGAGACTGCGATAACGACTACCTCTACGACATCATTGACGAAATGGAGTCGGGACAAGAACTAAACCCGAGATACCTTTTCGCTGACACTGAAGCGGACAAGGATCAGCCTCTCCAAGAGCCCTTGGAGGGGGTGGACGTAACAGTATACATCTATGAGCTGTACAATGCTCTGAGTTGCTTTGCGAAGCAACTGGGAGAGAAGGATAATGAGGTGAAGTTCAACGCTGGCGCATCCAAGTGCAAGCAAGCCATTAGGACGATAATGTGGGATCCCAAGGACAAGATGTTCTATGATGTGAGGCCATCCGACCACGAGAGAAGCAAGGTTAAAGCAGCAACATGTTTTTACCCCTTCATGAGCGACGTCACATCATTAGAGCACTTGCCGTCAATAAAAGAGCACTTGTTGAATGAGAAGGAGTTTTGGATGCCATATCCGGTCGCGACACTAAGCATGGACAACGAGTTCTTCAGCGCCGACGCGGAGTGGAAAGGCAAGCGAATGATGTGCCCTTGGAACGGACGCGTCTGGCCTATGACCAACAGTCACATAGCGGAAGCACTCATCTACACAGCAGAGGAAACGGGAGACAAATCCCTTTTAAGAATCTCTGCTGAATTCGTCTCCAAGTACATTAGGATGATGTTCTTCAATGGCGACGTCAATCGACCCAACTGCTTCGAACACTACAACCCCATGACGGGCGCACCATGCGAATACAGAGGAATAGACGACTACCAGCATTCCTGGGTAGTTGATCTAATAATCAAGTATGTTTGTGGCATTAGACCAGTCAACGCTGATAAGAAACACCTAATCGTCGACCCGCTCCAATTCAACCTCGATTCTTTCTCAATCAGCAGAGTCAGATACCAAGGACACGACGTGAAGGTGACCTGGAGAGCTAAGAAGATCGACGAGGTAGAGCAGGGACTCACAGTTCACGTCGATGGACGGAAAGCCGCTTCGAGCAGCAAGTTAGAGAAGCTCACGGTGTCGCTATGAAGTCAGCGTTGCTGTTAAATACTGGGATTGCTACGTACAGATATGTATTTAAGATACTAGCGGCAAATGGAATGAAAGAAACAGGAATCTACAGGTGAAATACAAGAATGTATCTGTGGTTAAGACACATAGTTGTTCTCCTGATTGCGCTAGGATTGTACTACGTTGTAGCTTACCTTGTCGTGGTCACTACAATCAGGAGTCCCGCTATTTCCGCAGCAATAATTGCCTCTGGGAGCACTCCCGCGGAGCAAGTAGCAGCATCTTTCCAAGCGCTGTTCCCAGTTCCGATCTTCCTTGTGATAATAGGCATCGTACTGAGCAAGTGGGTCCAATTCTAGAATATAGTTGAACTCTTTACTCTTTTGAACCGTGCTTGAAGTCAAGCGCGCACCTGAAATGAGCATTCTTTCGTGCGCTACTTATTGCCAAATGTCTAGGGGTATGCGCCAGAAGAAAAAGGGAAATTGGAGAGTTCATGTGAGTAGTTCTGTTTCAACTGAAATTGTTAACTGGCTCTATTTGAACAGTCTTTGAGTAAATTCAGCGATCTTGTTTACTGCTTCTTTTGCTTCTGGTAATTCATGTAGTCCGAAACCTTGGAACACATGTACCATGTTATCCCATGTTTGCAGAGTTGCGTTCACACCAGCCGCCTTGGCTCGGTCGACAACACCCTTGCATCCACTGAAGAGCATTTCGCTGTTACTCGCTTGAACTAGCAGAGGAGGTAGACCTTTCAAATCTGCATAGATTGGAGAAACGAGGGGATCACTGGGGTCTGCTCCTCCCAAATATGACGGGATCCACCAGAAAAGTCCGGCATCGGCCAGAATTGGATCAGTGGCAGCGTTTTCCCAAAACTGGCGCGCTAACGAGTCGTTTCTTGAAAGCCACATATCGGTTGCGGGTGAAAGACAAACTGCTCCAACGGGTAGGGGTATTTTGTCATCTCGTAATTTGACGAGTGTTGTAAGCGTCAAACAGCCTCCTGCCGAGTCTCCAGCGATAACTATTTTCTTGGGATTTATGCCCTTTGATAGAAGCCATCTGTATGCGGCGGTACAATCCTTTAGCTGGGCGGGATATGTGTGCTCGGGTGCCAGCCGATAATTCAAACTTAGGACGCGCATCTTTGTTAGTTGTCCCAAAGTGACTGTGAGCGCTCGATGACTGTTCGGAGAGCCCATGATAAAACCTCCTCCATGGAGGTAAAGCAGAACCCGGTCTTTTGTAGCGCTTGGCGCAATCTGCCATTCTGCCGGGACGCCACCTGCATCGGTTTGTTCTACCTTCACATTTTCTGGGATGGGGTATCTTTTCTGTTCGATATTCGAAACATACTCAAAGCTATACCTGAATACCTTGGCTAGGAAAAGCATTTCGTCTTTCGTGAAATAGCTGGATAGGTCTTGCATCGTTTGCTCTCCTTTTCTCTTGAAGAAGAGCTCATTTCCTTTCATCAGTTTTTGGTACAGTGCTTGGAAGTTAACACCTCGATTCTCTTTGGCTTTAAGGAATTCAAGGACACCGCTCATTTGCATCTTCTGGATGTTATCCATAAGTTTGAGCACATCTGGACGGATTCTTGATCTATCACAAATTGGCATTCTCCATCATCCTCCTCTGTTGCCCCCTAGCTCGTGCTCTGTATTTAAGGGTGACTATTTTGGAGAGGACGACAATGACGTGCGCGCCTGAAATGAGCTACCTCTTGAGCACTAATCAAGAAGCGACCAAGCGCATATGCCACCAAAATCGAAGGGGTTGGAGAGTAATCTGAGTCATTTTGATTCAACGGAAATTCTTATATCAAAGAATCGGACATACTTTGCCTCAAGTGTGTTTCGTGAATGGTGGGAGTTTTCGGGGACTCTCCCATCAGACCTTTAACGTATCAAGCATAAGGGGCGAAGAGGGTATTGAAGCGGAGTTCAGGAGAGGATGTTTCAGGACACCCCAGCGCTCGGGGTGTTAGGAAACCCGTCATTGTTTCACTGGATGCTGGAGGGACAATGACTGACTCTGTCATTGTTGACCAAGCCGGCAACTTTACGGTTGGCAAGGCTTTGACTGTGCCCAAGGATGAGTCAATTAGTTTCATTGAGTCGATCGTTGACTCATCTCGGTTCTGGAATATGAGCGTGAGAGACGTTCTGTCGAGCGTTTCCACGGCAGTATACTCTGGCACAATTATGATCAACACGCTTCTTACTAGGAGTGGACTCAAGGTTGGATTGATAATTACCAAAGGGTTCGAAGATGCCGTGCTGATGGAGCGCGGCCTAGTATGGCTAGGCTATTCCTATGCCGATCGGCTCCACACGGTAACACATGTCCACAACGAGCCGCTCGTTCCAAGGAACAGGGTTAAGGGAGTCACAGAGAGAATTGACATGATGGGGTCGGTTGTGATACCTCTGCACGAAGATGAGGTTGAAGCTGCTGTCGAAGAACTCTTGGATATGGGTGTAGAATCGATAGCAGTGTTATTTATCTACTCTTACATCAACCCGGCTCACGAAAAGAAAGTCTCAGAGATAGCAAGACGTGTAATGGAAAAACGAAATAAGAGTATGCCAGTGGTTTTGAGTTCAGAGACAGCGCCGATCATGCGAGAATATTCCAGACTGAACAGTGTGATCCTACAGGCTTACGCAGCTGAGCGCTGCAGAACGCAGCTACTCAAAGTTGAGGAAAAAGCCAAGGAGCAGGGCTATAAACACAACCTGTTCACCATGTTGTCCTATGGTGGACTTGTCGGTGTCAAGTATCCGCACCTGTATGAGACACTGATCTCAGGACCAATAGGGGGAATGCTTGGAGCCAAGTACGTGGGAGAGACGCTCGGAATTAATGACATTGTTTGCTGCGACATGGGAGGAACAAGCTTCGACGTAGGCATAGTCAGGCACGGACTAATTCCGATTCTTAGAGAACCTGATGTCTCGAGATTCCGTCTAAACTTGCCAATGGTTCTCATGGATTCCATCGGAGCGGGAACAGGTACCGTCATCAGGATTAATCCGTCTACGAGGCGGGTAGAGTTTGGTCCAGAGAGCGCTGGAGCGTCTGTCGGGAGATGCTATACTTATCCTATTCCAACCATCAGTGACTGTGACGTGACACTCGGGTACTTGAACCCGAACTACTTCCTTGGCGGAAAGGTCAAGCTTGACAAAGACAGAGCCTACAAGGCTTGCAAAGAGTTGGCTGACGCGATCGGGTTGGACGACGTTTACAAAGCTGCATCTGGGATTATCGATCTTCAGAGTAGCGCAATGAAGAGCCACATCTACAGCATGCTCCTCGCCAGAGGCTACACCCCAAGCGAGTACACAATGATGATTTACGGAGGCGGGGGCCCACTTCACATGTGGGGTTTCATAGAGAAGATACCTTTCAAGAACATCATGACGTTCCCTTTCGCAGCCGTGTTCTCAGCTTTCGGTCCAGCTACCTCGGATTACTCGCGAAGATACCAGAAGAGCATAGTCGCAGGAGTCCCAACTAGTACGGACGAGAAAGCTACTATGATGAAGATCGTTTCGCAAGGTGCCATCAACAACGCTTGGAAGGAACTTGAAGGCAAGGCAATCAAGCAATTTGAGGAAGAAGGAATCCCAAAGGAAAAGGTGAAGGTTAAGCATCTAGTCTATGTCCGCTACCAGGGTCAGCTGGACGACCACGAAGTCATCTCCCCTATAAGCAAGGTTGCAACTGTTGATGACCTTAAGAAAATTACTGCTGCTTTTGACGAACTCTACGCCAGGATCTACCCCAAAGCAGCGAAGTATTCTGAGGCAGGCTACCAGATACTCGAAGTCGGTCTTCAAGCCTACACTGAACTCGCGAAACCAAGGTTGGTCAAGAGAAAGCTTAGTCCGAAGAAGCCCGCTGGAGAATCATACAAAGGTCAGAGGGAGGTCTACCATAGAGGCAAATGGGTCACTTTCAAGTTATGGGAAATGGATCTCCTGAAACCGGGGAACATGATCATTGGTCCATCGATAATAGAGCACCCTGCGACAACTCTCGTCATCCCGCCCCGTCATGAGGTTCGCTTTGACGAATATAACTTCATTTGGTATCGAGCCAGAAAGAAGTGAGGGAATGAGGAGGAATTTGGGAACTTGAGCAAAACGCGGAAACGGAAAAACCTGAAAGAAGTGCTTGAAAAAGATGAGAAGCTCTTCAAGGATACTGGCAAGTACTACGGTGTCGAAAAACTGACGTTAAAAGACAAGGATCCATTAAAGTATGAGCGCTTCCATGCTCGATTGCTCACAGCCGTAATCGGTGCAAGAGAATCAGTAAAATACGTCGCCGCATCGCCCGCGGTCAGAGAGTATGGCGAACTCGTTTTTGGCCTCTACACCACAGAGGGCGACACAATCACTCTCTCAACTGGGATTCTAGTTCATGTTCATACCATGAGCGCGTTCATAAAGTGGATGATAAGGAACGACTATGAGGATAACCCTGGCGTCAAGGATGGAGACATCTTCGCTAACAATGAGACTTTCTCTGGAGGAGTCCACACAGCTGACGTCCAAACTGTCATCCCAATCTATTACAAGGGAGAGATTATAGGTTGGACTGGAGGGGTGACCCACGAACTCGAAGCTGGAGCCCACGAGTATGGCAGTATGACTCTCTTCTCACCTGAAAGGTTCAGTGAAGGCTACCACATAAGTGGGGAGAAAGTCGGTGAGAAAGACGATTACTACAAGTACTACATAACCAAGTTAAGGGTCAGCTCGAGGATGCCTGACTGGTGGATTCTTGACGAAAAAGCCAGACTCGCAGGCTGCCAGATGATAAGGGAAGAAGTAAAGAGGATCATAGATGAGTTTGGCTTGGACTACTACATGCAGGCTATCCGAGAACTCATCGAGGAGAACAGAAGGAACTTCTTATCGAAAGTCAAGACGAGGCTTGTCCCTGGAAGGTACAAAACCGCTGGTGTCATGGTCATCCCGTTCAAGGGAATTCCGTCGGTCCACCCGCTCGCTAACAAAGACTTCGGGACACATATTCCAGGCGAGATGACTATCAAGCCTGATGGAACAATACACATTGATTTTGATGGAGCTTGCGGTTGGGGTTACCATCCCTACAACTGCACTCCTTCGGCTATGGACGGGGGACTATGGATAACGCTTGTTCAAACCCTTGCTTACGATGGCAAGGTAAATGATGGCGCCTATCTGACCGTAGCCCAGAACCTGCCAAAGGGCTCAATCGTGAACGCGGACTATCCATATGCAGCGACGTCAATAGCCTGGGCGAGCCTAATCCCAACATACGCAAGCCTCGGTGCGGCTCTTTCAATAGGGTTCTTCGCACGAGGATTCCTCGAGGAAATCTTCCTACCTTCAGCGTCCAACGCACTGACGAATGGCGGCGGAACGAGCCAGCTTGGGAACGTCGTCGGGCTCTCCATATTCGAGATGGCCGCAAGCGCAAGTGGCGCCAGAGGCGTAATCGACGGAATAGACTCTGGCTACGCTATATGGAACCCCGAAGCCGATCAAGGAAATGCGGAGCTGTGGGAGCTACTAGCTCCGATAGTCTACCTTGGAAGACGGTACGTCCCCGATGCTCACGGATACGGAAGATACCATGGGGGAACGGGGTGGACATCCCTGTGGATGATCTGGAAGACCAACATGTACTTCGCCGCATGCTTTGGTCACATGCCTCGCACCCCCTACTTGAAGGGGCTCTTTGGAGGCTATCCTGCGCCTCCATGGCATGGGTTCACGGCGATAAATACCAACATGAAGGACCTGATCAAGGAGAAGAAGACGATCCCCTGCTCGATCAACGAGGCTTTCAAGTTAGCGGAGTCTGGGGCGCTGAAAGGCGACGAGGTGAAGGTTCACAGCAAGCCATTCTGGGCTGACGTGAAGCAATACGACATGATCGGCATACTTCATAACGGAGGGGTAGGCTACGGGGATCCTATTGAACGTGACCTAGAATTGGTTCGAAAAGATCTGAACAACCTTGTCCTTACAGAAGAAACTGCGAGGAGAATGTACGGCGTTGTAGCCAGCTACGATGAAAAAAGCAGGGGATGGAAAATTGCGCTCGAAGCCACCAAGGAGACACGTGAAGAGATGAAGAAGGATCGGCTGCAGAAAGGGATCCCCGTGAAAGAGTGGTGGAAGAAGGAAAGAGAACGCGTGCTCAATAAAGACATTCCCGAAATAATTAAGGCGACTTACAAGGATTCGATGGATCGCTCCCAGAAGTTCATGAAAGAGTATAAGGGGTTCTGGCAACTCCCCCCAACCTTCAGATACTAACCTGTGTCTGAGAATCTTACGGGAAGGTGACTGAGGAAAACATGTCAGTCAAAAAGAAGGACGAAAGTGTTTCTGAAGAGATAATAAGAGACCTCGTGGACAGAAAACTGTCATGGCCGAGAGTAAAGGAACTCATGAGCTCAGAAAAGGATCCAGACAGATTCGACAAGTATATCAGAGTGCTCCAAGAAAAAGTTCCTTGGAAAGAAAAGATAGTTTTGCCCATCCATGAACACCTTTTTATCGTCTGCAAGAATGGGAAACTCATTGTTAAGACATTCTGCGGAGAAGAGCTCGGAGACTACAGAGAAAACTGGAAACTGAAAACTCTGGTCCACGTTAGAGAAACTGACGAAGAACTTCAGGAGATATTTCCTGGCCTCCTGAAACCTGACCCCGAGGTTACCCAACTCAGGGAATTCTACTGCCCAAAATGTGGGACTCTTCTCGATGTGGAATCATTCCCGCGGGGGTACCCAGTTATATTCGAATTCCTCCCAGATGTTGAAAGCTTCTACACAAAGTGGCTTGGACGATCCCTCCCGTGCGAAGGGATCGAACCAAGCAAAGAGAAAGAGATCTCGTTTCAAGACAAGTCAGTGGATGTCCTAAAGAAGTGGGCAGGAGAAGAAGAGGAAGAAAAGAGCGAAGAGGCGTGAAGTATTAGGACGATCCGCAGCTACTGATAGCAAGCTAGTCTAAGAACAGAATGGCGTGAGGGAATTTCGTTTTCAGAACAGGGAGCCACTCAGCTATTAGCTCTTTTTGGCTCTTTCTCGAGTCGTTCACCAGAACTTCTTTTGTCTTTGGATTGCTCCTTTCCAGCGACTCGAAGTTCTTGCATTCAATCAGTTGCCCGCATCTACCGCAGTTGTCAACCTGTCTGCTTGAAGCACATACCCTGATCTTGCAGTTGGGGTTTCCACCGCCCTCCTTACACCCTGGGCAGACGGACATCTTCTGTAGGGAAGCAAGACCCTTCATGAATTCTTTGAAATCAAAATCTTTCGGAACCCACTTTTCAAGCTCGTACTTCTTTGCCAGCTCTTCAAACCTTCTCGCTAGTTCAACCGTAGCTCCGCTGCCAGCTGCGCAGCTACCACACCAAATTCCACAAGGACCGATTTGACTTTTCACATTCTTGAAAGATTCAGATTCCATTTTGGAAATCTCCTTATACCGATATGGGGTTTCCGTGCCCAATTAGTAGCTTTGCGTGTTCAACAATATGAGAGCCGAGACTTAAAGGATCACCTTCCGAGACGAATTGTGTTTTTCGCAACAAGTTTAGGCAACATGCCTTCAAACGACTCCGATTTTTAAATACCAGTCTATGCATGTCATTACTTATCAGACTGATCACTGTAAGCATGGAGGAAGTGTCCGAGTTTGTCCGATATTTCGAGTTTATCGGCCTCGCTCAGCAAAGAGAAAGCATTGGCGAAGGAACTGGCCGCCCTCATTGACCGAGAAGTGTCAGGCGTGTCACTTGGAATAGACTCAACTCTACACCTTGTCAAGAGCCTTGAAAGTAGGCTTAGGGACAAAAGTAGGACTGAGGAAGACAAGCAAAGGAAGATAGCGCAACTTGAGGGAGATGTCTCGGAGCTCGAGAAAAAGAAGGGACAGCTGGAGCTAACCCTCACCGAGAAAAACACCAGCGCGGACCAGCTGACCTCAAAGATAAACGACCTTCGACGGACACTGACCGAAACAAAAGATGGGACTACAAACGCAATTCGAGACCACGAAGAACTAGACGCATCCTTAGTGGGAAAGAAACGCCAGCTGGACAGGATGAAAGCCGATCTTCAATCTATGAAGAAGAAACATGATTTCGAGATAGATTCACTGAAGAAATCACAGGAAGAGACTACTAGCAGGTCCGGTCTGCTAGAGGCTCAGCATAAGGCTCTACGTCTGCTGGTGAGAGAGAAGGCGGTGAGCTACTCGGAGTTAAAGACCATAGATGTGCTCCGCGACCAGCAGTCAGCGACTCTTGAGCACGTTCAGCGAACAACGCTCTCAAGACGGGACGAGATCGAGTCCACAATCAGAGCATTGACCAAGCGGGGAGTTCTCGGGTTCGATCAAATGAAAGGAGAAATCAAAGTTCTACGTTCCCTCGATATATGAGGAGGACTGGTGGGAGGTTGAACTCAAATGTCCGAGGTTGGTAGGTTGAAGGATCTTATACAAAAGAATGAATCACGGGTTTCTGAGCTGGGTAAAACCTTTGAGGCTATGCTTGGCTCATTCTCAGAGGAAAGCAAGAGGACATTGGAAGAAGTCGACAAAATCAATGCTCAGTTGGAGGAAGCTGACAAGAGAATAGCTGGACATGACGACAGTATCCTGAAGCTTGAAGAGAAGAAGGAAAACTTGAGGTCAGGAATCAGCTCCTTAGAACAGAATAACAGGGAAGCTGACAAGAAGGTCTCAGCACTGAACTCCGAGTTGAACTCCACTACGAAGGAACTCATGAAAAATCAAGACATACTCAAACAATACTTGACTAGGATCGAGACAGCGAGAAATGAACTTGAGAAGACTGAGAAAACTATAGCTGATCTACAGCAGGAAACAGACACCACAAGGGAGGCAAATGAAAAAGAGTTTCAAGACAGAAGAGAAGGGTTCGAGAATGCACAGCGGAAAATCAAGGAACTAGCTGAAAGGGAACCAATAGCAGACTTCCTGCTCACGGAAGCAGCGGCAGAGCCCCCAGAGATCGCCATAGTCGCCAGACTCATCAAGGAAAATGGTCTCGCATCCATCGACGACCTCAAGAAATCAACTAAGATCCCTCCAGCGCAAGCCATCAAGACAATAAACTCTCTCGAGCTGAAAGGAATAGTGGAGAAAACAGGCTCAAATCAAATTAAACTCGTAAAGACTCCCTAACGCCCCCGAGATCAAAACTTGGTAGTGGCAAGAGAAAGCATCTTGCGCTGCCATCTCATATTTTTATTAGTTGTGCTTCGGCTCCACCTTCGCTCCCTACGCCTAGGTTCGCGGCTAGTCTAAAATGTATTGATCCCGGGTTCACTACAAGGGTTTCACCCAGTTTCTCTATCCCTCTTCCTTCATGTATGTGACCACAGCATACCGCTACTGGTTTCCACTTCACTACAATTCTTCTTATTCCTTGACTGCCAGCATTCGTCCTCGTAAGAACTGAGAGGTCACAGACTCCAAAAGGAGGATCATGAGTCACCAGAACAATCCTTCTCGGATCAGCGCCCAGTTCGTTAGCGGCCTTGGTAATTAACTTGTCCAGGAAGAGCTCAGCCTCATCGTCTCTGGTTATTGGTGAACCCTTTGCGTCCCACTTCCCATAGAATGGGGGAAAGAAACCCGAGAGTCCTATGAGTGCTATGTCTTGGAACTTGACTACCTTGCCATGAAGACAACTGACTTTCTTGCCTTGGAGCCGCCCACTAAGTTTGCCGTCATATTCTATTAGTGAAGGTGGATCGTGATTTCCCGTCACGTAGAACACGTTCTCAAATCCTCTCTGGATTTCTTCAAGAATGGCTGTTCCCTTGTCGATCGAACCAAGCTCCGAGAGGTCACCGCAGATAACTACAGTGTCAATTTCTCCTCTTCCCTTTCCATGTAAATTGCTGCTGGTGAGAGCTCTAGCTGAATTCAGGTTCCCGTGAAAATCGGAGACGATGAGCATCTTCAACTCAAATCCACCAGCAACAATGATTGATAGCTTGGTCTCATTGAGGCTCCTTAAGTTTCTTTAGTTTTACGATGAAATTTGACAGGTCGTTCACATTGAAGTAGACTCTCCTGAGTTTCTTGGTGTCGCGCTCAATCATCACAAAGGGGGAGGCGCTCTTGAAGCAGTACACCACTCTACTCCTCCAACCTGAAACTCCAGCTGTCCATGTAGTCCAACTAGGAGGATCCGAGACAGTGAACGACCGTATATTTGAGATCGGTATCGAAGTCCTGGAAATGCCAAATCGAACAAAGATTCTCTGATTGGTTAGTCTGACTTCTCTGAACCGGACGTATGAGTAAATGAGACCGAATATTAAGATGTTGCTAATAAGAACAAGAATCACTACGAGCTCTGGAAGACTAAGGTAAAGTAGGAGCAACACTACAACAAAGTTGTCCATCACTACGATACCTGCGACTGCCGCGAATAGCCCCGTATCGGTCTCAGGCTTCTCCGTAAACAGAACGCGTTCCATAACTCTCTTCTCAGCAGATTTCCTTGTCACGGAGGAATAACCTCCTGCTTCCAATCAAAGACCCATGATCATATCTCCAAGATTCTGACAACTTCGAATTGCACGAGGCGCTGTTGTCAACCATGCGAAGAGCGTTCACGATCCTCCTTTCTTCTTACTCGCGACAAGTATATAACTAAACCCTCACTAATAATCATAACAATCAATCTTCTGTCGACCGTTTCTAAGGAATGCGAGAGAAAGAGGGTGAAGGGAGGCTTGAGTAACAAGTCCCTTCTACTCATAATGAACCTGATTAGCAAATACTCTTCTATCTACTTCGCTGAGAAACTGGACGAATTGCAGCCTTCGATGAGAAAGCGACTTGAAGACTACATGCTTCTAAGGTTCCGTCAGATTTTTGCTCTTCCAGGAGGGGCCAAGTATCCCTGCGAGGACCTTGAGAAACTACTCAGAGAAGAAAAGAAAAAGGAACCTGATCGACTAGCAAAAATCGTGGAAGCGATCATCAGAGAACTCAAAGCATACATGGACGCAGAGGAACGCGAAAAGGAGAGAAGAAGAAAAGGAGGAAAACCCCTGATAGAGGAGTATGTCACGTAGAACTGCTTCTTCGAACCTGATAGTATTTTGCAGCTGGCTTCATAAATGTCGGTGCCACATAAGGTGGACACAGATTCGCTTCACTGAGAATGCCCGCATTTGACAAAATCTCATCCACTGGTCCTTCCGAAGTAATTCTCCCGTAGCTCATTATGAAGCACCTGTCTGCAATCAGTGGGACAATATTCACGTCATGAGTGGCAATAATGATCGTTTTTCCAGCAACGTTGAGTCTCCGCAACAGTTCTATGGTGGAGCTAGTCCCTTTTGGATCAAGGTTAGCAGTGGGTTCATCCAAGACGAGTATCTCAGGGTCCATAGCCAGTACTGTGGCGATGGCAGCTCTTCTCTTCTCACCTAGGCTGAGGTGGTGTGGAGCCTTCTTCTCAAGTCCGCTCAGGCCAACTATCTTGAGGGCTGAGTTGACTCGCCTAACTATGCTATTCTTTGATAAGCCAAGGTTGAGTGGCCCGAAGGCGACTTCGTCCCACAATGTTGACTGAAAAAGCTGGTCATCGGGATTCTGGAAAACTAGACCCACCTGAGACCTAATGAACTTCAAGTTCTTCTTCTCAGAAGTGCTCCTACCAAGAATGCTTATACTGCCAGCTGCCGGCGTCAGGAGCCCATCCAAGTGCAGGAGAAGCGTAGACTTGCCAGCGCCGTTTGGCCCGAGCAACGCAACACTCTCACCCCTCAAAACCCTGAAATTAACCCCGCGAAGCGCGCGAGTTCCATCAGGGTAGGAGTACTGCAGATCTCTAACTTCAACAACTGGTTCGGTGAAAGCTTTCCTCAAGATCCTAGCTCACCACCCTATGAACATCCTCATGTATCCGCGCAGAGTTGGCACGAGCCAAGGAAGGATGGTCCCCATGTCAGCGAGAAGTATGGTAAAAGAGGCTAGAACCAGGGCCAACCCTCCGATGATGCCTGGCAGCCTTAGCTTAAGGTCGCTTATAGTCCTGAAACTACCATCGAAGCCTCTTGCTAGCATAGCCTGGTAGACATGTTCGCCGCGCTCATATGACCTGGCAAGGGAGGTGGAAATCACGCCGGCGGCGAGCTTCACACTGCGCCTTACGCCAAGCTTCCCGAAGGTTCTTGCCTCTTTGGCTCTAAGCATTCTCAGGAGTTCATCGATGGATAGGAAAATGTACCTGAACGTGATCGACAACATCATTGTAAAGGCCCTTGGAACCCTAAGCTTCTCCAAACCTCGTATGAGCCTCGGGAATTCCGTCGTCAGAAGCAACAGGATAACTGAGGCAACGCAAAGCCAAACACGAAACACGAAAAGAGCCGCAGTTGAAAAACCCTCTTTGGATATAACCAAGTGAATTGCTCCAAAATCAAGGGAGAGAAGTGGGACACCCGGAGTAATGAACAAGATAGGTAGCGCTATTATTCCAGCGAAGAAGGGAATGAAAAATGTTGCTCGCCCGAGAAAACTACGCATAGGAAGTCTTGAGAGCAGGGCAACAAGCAATATAACGAGAAGCAGAAGAAGCATGGAAATGATGCTCTTAATCGTGACTGCAGTAAAAGCAAGAAGCAACGTGGTAACGAGCTTCACTCTAGGGTCCAATCTATGAACAGGCGAGTCCAGCTTAGCATACCCTTCTACATCAACCATTTCCCTAAAGGACTTGAGAAGACCTTTCACTCCAAACAAGGACGAAAACCATCCCAACACGATTAGTATTCAAGACGCTTTGCCTCTGACTGCACTCCTTCTCTTATCGGCTGATTCTCCTGAGCATGATTAGTTTGGCCACAAGAAACATTGCAACGAACACGATCAGCACTCCTATCATGCCAGCAAGGAAAGTCCCAAGCCACGCATTTCCCACTGGGAAACCATAACCTGGCAAAAGCCCTCCCCAGACTGGCTGACCTTCGCCTGCGCTTAGGTCTCCGGCGACTCTCTCCAAACCGTCAGGATTGCTTGAAGCCACTGGGATCAAGACTAGTAACAACAAAGCTATCAGGGCAGCGG
>JAUQYT010000187.1 GCA_030587605.1 Candidatus Njordarchaeum guaymasense | reverse complement strand
GCTTCATGTCGCATCATCCAATGCATAAAGGCTTCTTCAGCAGCTTTGCTAATGGAACCTCTTCCATACCCATAAACCATCATTGCCAACCGCCTAAATTTCTCCTCAACCTCATCCGGCACGTATACTTTAATCCCAGCCATCTGCAAGACCTATGATTCTAAAAGGAGCAAAGATATAAAAACCTTTGGACACAAATCATTTGTTTCGAACTTTCCAAAGAGTTTGAGGTGCAGAATTAACCACTGGAAGCGTAACCACAACAGCAGCGAAGCCGTGAGGATTACGTTTGAAAACTTTTTGAAGGATCTTGATTACGCCAATATTTCTGGAGGCGATGTGAACACTTGCTGAAAGAAGGCTCACAGATGATAAATCTAAGCCGGAATCTTTTCTTGAGGAGGGAAAGACAACAATACAGGGGCAAAATGGCTAGAACAGTAGTGAGCAAAGTTGGTGTAGCTCTTCGAGAAAGGGGAATAGATGTCGAGTCAATTCTCGACATGGGCGCTACGAGAAGCTTTGTGAGTCTAGAGCTTGCCGAGAAACCGGGATATATAAGGTACGAAAAACGAAAAGAAGTCCTATTAGCAGCTAAGGATAAAAAGGCACACATGGTCGGCGAGCTAATGTCAAGGGGTACAATGCTGGGGTGCGAACTCATCCTCTCAGCCATGTCTTCGGAGTCATCGAAGAGCTCAACCACGACTTAATAATAGGAATGGATCTAATGGAACCCTACGAGATAGTGGTAGACGCCCAACAAGGGAAGGTCTTCTTCAAGAAGGTCCCGCCCACAATAGAAACAATACAGAAGATTCTGACCACGACACAGCATATTCAAATTTGCAATCCCATTCACCACTAGCCATCTGCAAAACCAAAGCCTTGACGCGATATAACTCACCATGCCCAACTGTAAGTCCATCACTCATAATCAAAGAAAAGCATCAAACCCGCCAACTACTCACAAACTCAGGAAAGAAACACGCATTCAACGTAACGGACCATCAAAAACTCAACAAGACATATTTGGATTCAAATAGAGGGACCTTGACGACTGTGCGTGCACGCAAGCCCTCAGATTCCAAAAAAAGAAAATGAGCATAATAGTTTATAATCTTCTGATAGCGATCTCGGCAGCTAAAACCATCGGTTCCCAAGTCTCGTTCAGAGGCGGAGCGTAACAAGTGTCTGCCTTAGTCAACTCGTATACGGTCATCTGCTTCTGTATTGCGAATGAGAGAGCGTTTATCCTCTGAGTTACCTCTTCGCCGCCTATGAGCTGTCCGCCGATCATTCTCTTCGACTCCTTGTCAATTACAAGTTTAACCCTTATCGGTAAGGCCCCGGGGTAGTAGTCAGCCCTAGTCTTTGATGCGATCTTTCCAATAATTGTCTCGAAGCCGGAACGCTTGGCGAAGAATTCATTCAAGCCCGTAACACCAATCTCAAAGTCGAACATCCTTGTAACCGCTGAACCTAGAGTTCCAGGATAAGTAGCGTACCCTCCGGCTGCGTTGATGCCAGCCACTTTTCCCTGCTTGACAGCTACTGTCCCAAGGGCTGGAACAATAGGCTTCTGGGTAACCATGTGCACGGTTTCCGCACAATCACCAGCGGCGTAGACGTCCTTTACACTTGTCTCCATCCTAATGTTTGTCCTTATAGCTCCGGTTTCACCTAGAGCTATTCCAGCCTTCTGAGCTAAAGCGATGTTGGGTCTAACTCCACATGCATTGATGACAAAATCCACTGGTATCTCTTCTCCAGCAACCGAGACCGCTTTAACTCGCTCATCTCCCACAAATTCCTCCGCCGGATGTCCAACGATTATCCTCATGCCTTTCGCCTCAAGCATTCCTTGAGTCTCATCCGCCATATCCTTGTCGAGTAGCCTGGGCAGGACGTAGGGAAGCATCTCAACAACCGTCGTCTTTACTCCTCTCTCGACTAGGGCTACAGCTGCTTCAAGCCCCAAGAAGCCTGCTCCCAAAACGACAGATGATCTTGCTCCCCTGTTAATCATCGCATCAATATCTTGGCCCTGTTTGATGCTATGGAGGGGCAGAATTCCGTCTTTGTCTATCCCTTTTATCGGAGGGACAAGAATGTTGGAACCCGTAGCTAATATAAGGCTCTCGTATTGAATAGTCTCTTCCTTTCCAATTTCATCTTGAATCTTGACGGTTTTCGCCTTTACATCAATCTCCTTTGCTTCGGTTTCTAACCTGAGGTCATACTTCATCATATCGTAATATCTCGGCGGATAGACAACCAGGTCTTCGAACTTCGGGATGTGACCGCCTAGGGCAAAAGGCAGTCCACAACGTGAATAGGCGCCCAGACTCTGTTTGTCGATAAGTGTGATCTCGGCTTCTCGGTCAGTCTTTCTGGCGGCTGCAGCAGCGTCGGTTCCAGCAGCATTAGCCCCTATTATGGCTATTCTCCGCGGCAAAGCTTATCTATCCTTCCTTCATCAGATCTTTGTGCCATTCCACTGCGGTTCTGAAATCCATAAGGACTTTCAGTTCTTCTTCCAGATTGGTTGGGGACATAACGAGGAGCCATGCCTTGCTGTAAGGGTCCTCATTCAATATCTCTGGGGAATTCGCAACTTGCTCGTTCACTTCCTCAATTGTCCCGCTTATCGGAGCCACAAGGTCTGACACCGCTTTCACTGACTCCAATGTTCCAAAGGGTTCATCTCTTTTGATCTCGTCGCCTGAGCTCGGAAGTTCAGCATATACGATCTCACGTAGCTGCTTTTGAGCGTAGTCAGTTATGCCGATCCTCGCCTTCTCGCCTTCAACTCTAGCCCACATATAGTCTTTCGAATAATACAGTCCTTCTGGAACTTCATAGTCGCCAACCTTAACCAATCCATTCACCTCGATGAGATAATTCCACACATCTAGGTTTAAAATTACCGCTATTTAAGCTATGATACTCCGAACTGACTAGTTAGGGCTTGAACGAGCCACGTTCTCGCAGATATGTGCCAAGTACAGGGTCCCTTTGCTTCCCTATAGTGAGGCGATGGGTACTTCGACCCAAAGTCTAGATCTGGTTCAA